>JBATYU010000506.1:0-16291 GCA_049674245.1 Bradyrhizobium sp.
GGCCAGGCCGTCGCGCGATTCGGCACGCGGCCGGCGATCTGGGGCGCGCTAGGCGTCGCTGCCATCGGCCTGCCGCTGATGCTGTCCTCGCACCTGCCGGACGTCATCGCCGGCATGGTCCTGGTCGGCGTCGGCACGTTCTTCGCGCAAGCCGCGGCGACCGGCTTTGTGGGACAGGCCGCGAGCGAAAACCGCGGCGTCGCCAGCGGGACTTACCTCGCCTGCTATTTCTTCGGCGGCCTGGTCGGCACCGCGGTGCTCGGTCAGTTATTCGACCATTTCGGGTGGATTGCCTGCGTGACGGGCGTGGGCGCTTCGCTGGCGGTTGCTTGCGTATTAGCCACCCGGCTCACATTGCCGTCCGACCCCGACCTTTGAAGCCACCTTTTGCAAAGCTTGTCGATCTGGTACCTTCGGTTCCATCCGGCCTGAGGGACCATCGGCTCGCCATGGAGATGCAACAGGTCCGCTATTTCCTTGCAGTGGCGGAGGAATTGAATTTCTCGCGCGCGGCGGAGCGTTGCGTGGTATCTCAACCCTCGCTTTCCCGCGCCATCCAATCGTTGGAAGCAGAGCTTGGCGGCGAATTGTTCCGCCGTGAGGGCAGAAACACACATCTCTCCGAACTCGGCCAGATGGTGCGGCCTCACCTCGAGATGATCTTCAACGCGACCGCCAGCGCAAAGCGGATTTCCCGCGAGCTTGCGACGATGGATAGCGTGCCCCTGAAACTCGGCATCATGAGCACGATCGCGCCAGATGAGATCGTCGACCTCATCGCCGCGCTGAAGATGAAATATGCCGGGCTCGAACTCAAGCTCTGCGACGCCAGCGCCTCCGAATTGCGGGATCGATTGCTCAACGGCGAGCTTGAAGCCGCCATCTATGCCTTGCCGGGCGAGGAGCGGGATGAGATCCACACCATGCC
This sequence comes from Bradyrhizobium sp., assembly GCA_049674245.1. Lineage (GTDB taxonomy): Bacteria > Pseudomonadota > Alphaproteobacteria > Rhizobiales > Xanthobacteraceae > Bradyrhizobium. The sequence goes on from JBATYU010000506.1 coordinate 929, forward strand.
GTTGTTCAAGGAGCAGATGGTGATCGCCGTGCATCGAAAGCACAAGCTGTCGAATGCGCGCGGTTTTCCCGTCAGCGCGATGAACGGCGAGAACTATATTCACCGCATGAATTGCGAGTTCGCGGGCTATGCCGACCGCATATTGAACGAACAAGGCGTCACCTGCACCCCGACCTACTGGAGCGAGCGTGACGATTGGACACTGGCGATGGTCGCGGCTGGGTTGGGTTTCGCGTTCATGCCGGCGAATGCCATCAAGCACCCGGGCGTGATCGGAGTTCCGGTGGTCGAACCTGAGTTCTGGCGCACCGTCAATATGGTGACCGTAAGAGGCCGGCGACACACCCCCGGCATTGGCGCTCTGATACGCGAGGCGATGCGCAAGAAATGGTATGGCGAGCGCGCGATTGCGACGAGAAGCATCCCTGCCGCGCAACAGAGCTAATCCTCAAGCCGTGGTCCGCCGCGTTTCCGGCATCACCAGCCAGATCATCATAAAGCCCAACGCCGCAACACCAGCAAGCCCAGTGAAGGCAAAATTGCTGCCGAACTTGTCGCTGACATAGCCAGCAAGCACGGTCGAGAGCGAGGCGCCAATGCCGACCGCGGTGCCGACGATCCCCTGCGCCAGGTTGAAGTGGCCGCTGCCGAATGCCACGTCGGCCACGATCAACGGCACCATGACGCTGAACACGGCGGCGGTGATGCCGTCAAACACCTGCACCGCCACCAAAAGATAGGGATCGCTCACGGCGGCAAACAACAGGCCGCGGATCGCAAGCGCCGCAAAGCCGATCAAGAGCAGCGGCCGCCGTCCCCAGGCTTGCGCCTTGGCGCCGACCGAGGGCGACATCAGCGCCACGATGGCCTGCGGCACGATGATGCAGGCGGCGATCAGCACCGGTGCCCACTGGCTCGACCGCGTCGTGACTACGCCCGCCATCAGCGGCAGCATTGCGGCGTTGGCGAGTTGCAGCAGCAACACGCTGGAGGCGAAGATCAACAACGGACGCTGGCGGATCAGCGCGAGCACGCTGGTCGCCCGGGGATCGGGCTCGGGACGGGCCACCTCGCCATGGCAGCGCGCGACATCGACTTCGTCCTCACGGATGCGCGAAAGCGCAAGCAGTGTCGGTATCGCCAGCAGGAAGGTGACAAGAAACACCGAACGGCTCGAGAGAAGATAGCCGCAGGTACCCATCACGGCCGCGGCCACGCCGTTGCCGAGCGAAGCGAAACGCGCGTTGCGCCCGAGCCGCTCACCGATGGCGAGCGGCCCGACCAGCCCCAGGCTGATCGCAGCAATGGCCGGACCCAGCACGCAGCTCGCGGCCGCATGCAAGGTCGCTGCGGTCACGACCACCGGAAAGATCGGCCATGCGGCATAGCCGAGCGCGGCGCAACCGATGGTGGCGATCGCAAGGCCCGCGACCAGCCGTTCGGAGCGGGCGGCATCGACGATCGCGCCGCCGGGCATCTGCCCGATCAAGGCAACCACGCCGCCGATCGACAGCACGAGTCCGATCTCTCCTTGCGTCCATTTTTGCGTGGTCAGATAGACCGCAATGAACGGACCGAACCCGGTCTGGACATCGGCGAGGAAAAAAATGAACCAGTCGAGACCGCGCAGGCTTTGGCGCGACGGCGCAGGCGTTGGTCCGGGCGCCGGCCGGCTTGATGCCAACGACACGACGTTACCGCCGCCCGCCGGCCCCCCGGGGCGTTCATCGTCGATCCGATCAGGCCAATTGGAGGGACGCGCGACCAGAATGCTTCTCCGCTTATCTTAATGATCGAACTCGAATGGCTGCAGGCTGCCGGCCGCGCCCAACACCACGATCGGCTTGTCTTCCTTGTATTCGGGCGCGGCGTTGACCTGCTCCTTGGTCAACTCAAGCGTGATGCTGTCGCTCTTGTCGGCGACGCGGCCAAAATGCAGCGCGTTCCAGTCGACCACGATCTTGCGGCTGCCGACGCCGAGAAAACCTCCGAAATCGATGACCGCGGCCCGCACCACACCGGCGCGATCGACGATCACGTCGACGATATGTCCCATGTCCTCGTCCGTTGGGCTGCGAACGTCGCGGCCGAGCACGCCATGGGCCTCCCGCGCGCCGATCACCGTGACCGAGGGCGGCGGCGCCGGCTCTTTCGCCGCAGCCGGCGGGGCCGGTTGCGATTCGTCTGCCGCCCGGACCGCCGCGGCCGCCAAGGCAACAAGAGTAAATGCAACCAAGGTCAACCCGCGCGCTCCACGCATATGCCCTCCTTCCGATCGGCGCCGCCGCATCATCGCATCAGCACGATCGATACCTGGATCCGCCCGCGCTCGCGCAAAACCTCGAGCGACACGTCGTCGCCGTGGCGGCGTACCCGCAGGTCCACACTCGCGTCCTTCAACCGCAGTTCGCGCAGGATCACTTCGTTGAGGAAGGCGGGCAGACGCGGATTGCGAAGGCGGATTTCGCCCCGCTCGGCATCGAATTCGAGACCGAGCGCGGCCTCAAGCAACGTGAACGGCGTCGCGCTGGCCCAGGCCTGCGGCGCACAGGCGACCGGATAAAGCGTGGGCCCGCAATGCTTCTCGCGGCGGAAGCCGCAGAACAATTCGGGCAGCTGCCGCAAGTCCATGTAGGTCGCGGCGTCGAACAGGCCCTTGAAGACCTGCTCGACCGAATGTTTGAGGCCGTAGCGTGATAGCCCGAGCGCGATCAGCGCGTTGTCGTGCGGCCAGATCGAACCGTTATGATAGGACATCGGATTGTAGCGGATTTCGCTGCGCGCCACGGTGCGGACGCCCCAGCCGGAGAAGAAATGCGGCCGCATCAGATCGGCGGCGACCTTGCGGGCGCGGTCCTCGCGCACCATGCCGCTGAACAATAATTGCCCGGCGTTGGAGGTACGCACTTTGCAGGCTTGCTTGGCGCCATCGAGCGCCAGCGCATAGGTGCCGAGTTCCTCGCACCAGAACGCTCGCTCAAACCGCTCGGCAAGGGTCTGCGCCTCGGTCGCCAGTTGCCCCGCCTTCTCCGCGAGTCCTAAGCGCAACGCACAGCGCGCCGCCAGCCGCTTGGCGGCAAATACGTAGCCCTGCACTTCGGCGAGCGCGATATAGCCGTCGGCCAAGCGACCATCGGCGTGAAAAATCGCGTCGTAGGAATCCTTCCAGCCTTGATTGGCAAGGCCCTGTTCCGAGGCGCGTTGATACTCGACGAAGCCGTCGCCATCGGGATCGCCGGCTCCATCGATCCAGCCAAGCGCCGCCTCGATCGCAGGCCACAGCTCGGCGAGCGTCTCTTCGTCGCCGGTGCGCTCGACATAGAGGCCCGCCAGCAGCACGAACAGCGGGGTCGCATCGACGCTGCCGTAATAATGCGCAAACGGCACCTCGCGCAGCGCCGCCATCTCACCGCCGCGCATTTCGTGCAGGATTTTTCCGGGCTCCGCGTCGTCGAGCGGGTCGGCCGCCTTTGCCTGATGGAAGGCAAGCCGCTTCAGCACGCCGCGCGCCACTCGCGGGTCGATCCACAGCATTTGCAGCGCGGTGATGATGCCGTCGCGGCCGAAAGTCGTCGAGTACCAGGGAATGCCGGCATAGGGATATCGCCCCTGCGGGGTATCCGTCATCAGCATGTTGAGGTCGGCCATCGACTGGCACAGCACCTCGTTGAAGATGTTGTTGGAGGTCTCAACGCTGGTGGTATCGGCGGTCGACCGGCGCATCTCGCGGCGATGCGCCAATAGTCCGGAAAAGAAACGGGCCGGCTTCGAGCTGGCCGGCTTGTTGCAGGAGACCGCGACAAACAGCGAACTGATGTGATGCGGCTTCAGTTCGAAACGCCAGGTCGCGGCGTTCACTGCAAGCTGCGTCGGCCGCGGATCGAAGTGCAGCGCGGTCGCGCGCGCCACGCCGTCGAGACCCCTATATTCGAGCATGACGTCGGCAGGGCCGACGAGCTTGCTCAACCCGGTGCCCCGGCGCGGGCGCTTTTCGCCGCGCACTTCGAACAGATCGGCAAAGTCATTGTCGAACAGCAGCGTCAGATCAAAACTCGCGAGGCGGTCACCGTGGTTCTGCAAGCCGATCCGCTGATACGCCGTTCCGCGCCAGAGAAAGAGCGTGCGCACGATATGCAGCATATCCTTTTGCAGCACGATCCGGCCCTGCCGATAGATATCCGGATTGGTCAGATCAACCGTCAATGACGAATTGTCGTCGCGCAGGTTCGAGCCCAATAGCAGCGGCTGCAACTCGTCAAGCACGAGCTCGAGCCGGGCGAGATAGCGGGTATCGGCATTGAACAGCCCGTCGGGTCCGCCGGCGGACGCGCCGATATCGCCATGGCTGTCGAGCACGATGAAGGTGTCGTCGTGCTTGAGCGAGCGCCGCGGCCGCGCCGCGGGGCCCGTCATCGGGATGTAGAACGACTGCTCCGCGACCAGTTCGATGTCTCGCGATGTCGAGATGACCTGGGTGACGACTTCGGCTGACATGACGACCTCGGCTTTCCCCTCGCCTTGCGAAAACGCAACCGGATTCGACGTTACGCCGCAACCTAAGCTGCGAATTTCGCCAGCCGGCTCATTTCCTGCGTCACCAGCTCGCGATACGGGCCCTGACCCTGCATCAGGCGATCCGGCGGACCGTCTTCGATGATCTTGCCGGCCTTGAGCACCACCACGCGATCGAAATTGCGCAGTGTCGCAAGGCGATGGGCGATTGCAATCACCGTGCGGCCGCGCATCAGACGGCCGAGCGCTTCGCGGATCGCTTCCTCGGATTCGCTGTCGAGCGCGGCCGTCGCCTCATCCAGCAGCAGGATCGGGGCGTCTTTGAGGAAGGCGCGCGCAATCGCAATGCGTTGCCGCTGGCCGCCCGACAGCTTGACGCCGCGGTCGCCGACCATGGTCGCAAGCCCCTCGGGCAGCGTTTCCACGAAGTCGCAGCGCGCCGCAATCGCCGCGCGCAACACTTCATCGTCGGTGGCGTTCGGCCGACCGTAGCGGATGTTTTCCAGGATCGAGCGATGGAACAGCGAGATGTCCTGCGGCACCACCGAGATCGCCTGCCGCAGGCTTTGCTGGGTGACCTTCGAAATGTCCTGGCCGTCGATCGTGATGCTGCCGCGCTGGACGTCGTAGAACCGCTGCAGCAGCACGAACAGGCTGGACTTGCCGCCACCGGATTGCCCGACCAGCCCGACCCGCTGCCCGGGCTGCAGCCGAAGGCTGAAGCGCTCGAACACCTTGAGGCCGCCGGGATACTGAAACGAGATGTTGTTGAAGACGATCGCAGCACCACTCCTGGCCAACGGCTCGGCTTGCGGGTGGTCGCGCAATTCGTGCGGCAGCAACAGCGTGGCAATGGCTTCGGTCAATCGCGCGACATGCTGGGTGACATCGACCAGCGCCACCGCGAGATCGCGCGTGGCATTGAGAATGGAAAGACCGAGCGTGCAGACCAGCACGACATCGCCGGTGGTCGCGCCACCGCGCTGCCAGAGCATGATCGCCCAGGCGAGCAGCGCGATGATCAGCGCGACGGTGACGGCGGCGTGGGTGAGCCGCAGTTTTTCCAGATAGCGCAGGCTGCGGCCGCGCGCGACCAGCTCCCGGTTCACGGTGGCGTCGAAGCGGTCGTGCTCATAGCTGAGGCCGCAGAACGCCCGCACCAGCGGCATGTTGTTGATGACGTCGACCATCTCGCCGTCGACGGCGGCCGCCTTGTCGGCAAAATCGTCATGCAGGGGTTTGCCCGCCGCCGCCAAACGAAACATCGCGATCACCATGCCGCCGGCGATCACGATCAGGCCCGCGGCCATCAGCCAGCTCACCGTGCCGATCAGCGCGATGGCCGCAATCGTGGCAATGCAGGGCGGCAGCACGTTCCAGACGAACATGTTCTCGACCGTGAAGATCGCGTTCGAGGTCGCGGTGATACGGCTGGTCAGCATTCCCGGCAGCCGGTCGGAAAAATAGCTCGGGGCGTGACCGGTCAGATGCCGAAAGATGTCGCGGCGCAAATCGCCGGTAACTCCCACGAACGTGAAGCTCGCGGTCCAGCTTGCGATCCGCCACAAGAAATTATCGGCAGCGATCAGCGACATGAGGAAAACGAATGCCAGCCATACGCCGCCCGCACGTCCCGCGCCGGCAGAGAGGCAGTCGACCAGATACTTCACGCCATATTGCGTGCCCACCGAGCAGGCAACTGCTGCAACGACAGCAGTCAGGATGACGAGATGGGATGCCAGCCGCTGGCGCAGATAGCGCAGTACAAAGGGAAACGGGCGATGCGCATATCCTGAGAGCTGATCCATTGGCTGCAAAATCCGTTGGGAGGGAGGTAAAGATCTCGGCGGAACTCGTTCCGTTGGATTGAACGGCGAACGCTCCGGCCGGTTCCCGTCGCATCGCGGTCACGACTCATCAATCCCGCGACATCAGCCACGCTGAAAATTTGCTTTGAAGTGATGGCATCAGCAAGGCCGGTTGGTCAGGTGTCGAAGATGTAACCTTGCACAAGGGAACTTCGCAGGTGCGGAAACGTTCCCTGTTCGGCGTGCCGGTGCCACCAAAACTGGGGGCGTTCATCTATGATCGTAAATAGGAGACGGTGAGATGCGCATCGCGCAGGTTGCTCCACTCACGGAGGCTGTTCCACCCAAACTTTATGGCGGCACCGAACGGGTGGTGCATTGGCTGACGGAAGAACTGGTAGCACTCGGACACGACGTTACTCTATTCGCCAGCGGTGATTCCCGGACTTCAGGAAAACTTGACGCGACCTGGCCGAAGGCGCTGCGCCTCGACGGCTCCGTCCGCGACCCCTATGCGCTCCACATGGTGATGTTGGAACGGGTCCGGCAGAAATGCGACGACGAGGAATTCGACTTCCTGCATTTCCATCTCGACTATTTTTCGTGGTCGCTGTTCTCCCGCCAGCCGACCCCGTTTGTGACCACCCTACACGGCAGGCTCGATCTGCCGGAACACCAGCCGGTGTTCACCACCTTCCGCTCCGCTCCATTGATTTCGATCTCGAACGCCCAGCGGCGGCCGGTGCCGCAGGCCAATTGGGTGCGGACCATTCATCATGGCCTGCCGGAAAAATTGCTGATGCCGAAGCCGGTAAAGCACGACTATCTCGCCGTGCTCGGACGGATCGCGCCGGAAAAGCGCGTAGATCGCGCAATCGAGATCGCGATCCGCTGCGGCATTCCGCTCAAGATCGCCGCAAAAGTCGATCCGGCCGACCGGGATTATTACGACGAACTGATCTGCCCGATGATCACGGGCAACCCGCTCGTCGAATATATCGGCGAGATCGGCGACCAGGAGAAATCGGACTTTCTCAGCGGCGCAATCGCCTTGTTGGTGCCGATCGATTGGCCGGAACCATTTGGTCTGGTGATGATCGAAGCCTTCGCGTGTGGGACACCCGTGATCGCTTACAACCGCGGCTCGGTCGCTGAAATCATCGACGAAGGCTTGACCGGCTTCGTCGTGGAAGATGAGATCAGCGCGGTCGCCGCGGTCGATCGCCTCTCGGGATTGAGCCGGGGTGCGATCCGCAAGCAGTTCGAGACGCGCTTTACCGCCCGCCGCATGGCGCTCGACTATCTCGCGACCTATCGCAGTCTGATGGAAGCCGCCGAGCCGCGCATCAAGCTCGTGAGCAGCGCCGAATAAAGCCGGATCATTGCGCGGGTATCAGCTCGGCTTTGCCGAAGCGACGCTCATAGGCCTTGATGTAGGCATCCGGCGAAGGTTTTAGGTGACGTCGGGTCAGCGCGACCAGATCCTCGCGGCGCGAGCCGCGCAGCGCCTTGATCATGTCGAGGTGATCGCGCCGCGCCTGATCGAGCTGCTCCGGAAACGCATTGGCATAGGAGCGGATGCCGTAGACCTTTTGCGCCAATAGATCGATGGTCTCGATCAGGCAGGCGTTGCCGCAAAGGCCGAACAAAGCCTGATGAAAACGAAGATTGCTGTAGAAGACGGTCAACAGCTCGCCTTCGGCGATGGCCGCGGCGTGCTCGCGCTGAAGCTCTTCCAAGAGGTCGATATCCTTTTGCGCAACCGGAAACGGGATGATGCGGACGGCCATGACTTCGAGCTCTTCACGAACCGCGTAGATTTCCTTCACCTCAAAGGGGGTCAATCCACGGACCATCGCGCCGCGGTTGGGAATGCGCTCCACCAGACCTTTCTTCTCCAGCTCGAACAGCGCGAGCCGCACGTCGCCGCGATGGGTTTGAAACAGGTCGCAGAGATCCTGTTCGATCAGGCGCTCCCGCGGCTGGCGCCGCCCCAGCACGATGTCCTCCTCGATACTTCTGGAAATGATGGTGGCTGCCGCCCGCTCGCGCGCCGGCGCCGCCGCGATCTCGCGGGATTTCGCCGCACGCGCCTTCGCCGGTTTCGGTAGTCTTGCCGCCATCAATTTCCCGTCGGAGGACATGCCCGCGCGAGCGGCGAAACCTCCAATGGCGATAATAATATTGAAAACTATATTGTAAACAATTTTCGCCCGCGCTACCATTCCAGCACCAACAAGCGAGCGGGCGGAAGTCCGCGGCCATATCGCACCAGGGGAGACGGCATGACAAAGGATCGCCAGCAATCCGTCGTTGACAGCGGCATCGGTGCGAAAAACACCCTGTCGAAACGGCACAGCCGCCGCAAATTCCTCGTCAAGGCAGGCAGCGCGATAGCTGCCGGCGCATTTGGCGCGGTGCCGCTGCGCGGCTTCGCCGCCGATCCCATCAATATCGGCGCGCTCTATCCGACCACCGGCAGCATGGCCCAGATCGGCGTCGGCTGCGTCGCCGCCGCCAAGCTCGCAGTTGAAATGATCAACGACGCCGGCGGCATCAAGTCGCTCGGCGGCGCCAAGCTCAACCTGATCATCTCCGACGTGCAGAGCGACACCACGGTGACGCGAACGGAGACCGACCGTCTGATCACCGGCAACAGATTGTCGGCGATCCACGGCTGCTTTGCGAGCGCGCTGACGCTGATTGCCAGCGAGGTCTGCGAACGCGCCAAGGTTCCGATCATCACGGGCTCAAGCTCTGACCAGCTCAACAAGGGCCGCACCCACACCTTCACGCCGTTCGCCCGCGCCTCGCAATTCGCGAAAGCGCAGTTGCAGATGTCCAAGCTGGTCAGCGACCAGCCGAAGGTCGCCGTGATCTTCGAGAATACCGCGTTCGGCACCGCGACCTCCAACGGGTTGAAGGAATTGGCGCCCGGCGAAGGCGTCGAGATCGTGATGTTCGAGCCCTATTCGGCCGGCTTCACCGACGCGAGCCCGTTGATCAACAAGGTCAAGGCATCGGGTGCGAATGCGCTGTTCTCGGTCTCCTACCTCAACGACCTCATATTGATCGTGCGCACGGTCAAGCAGGTCGGCCTGAATGTCGCGATCAATGGCGGCTCCGGCGGCTTCGTCATTCCCGACTTCTACAAGAACGTCGGCCAGCTCGCGGAAGGCCTGCAGGGCGTGGCGCACTGGAACCACGACATGGACGCCAATGCCGAGAAGGTGAACGCCGAATACAAGAAGCGTACCGGCGAATTCCTGTTCGAATATGCCGGCGGGCTGGTGGCGCAGACCTACATGATTGCGGACGCACTGGAGCGGGCGGCGTCCGCCGATCCGCAAAAGGTTCGCGACGCCCTATCCGCGCTCGATGTCTCCTCCGGTTTTGCCGCGATGGCGCCGGGCGGCAAGGTGAAGTTCGGGCCCGACGGCAAGAACGTCTACGGTCGGCCGGTCGGCGTGCAATGGCAGAACGGCGACCTCGCCTCTGTCTTCCCCAAGGACGACGCCCGCGCACCGCTGATGAAGAGCTAGGGCCGGTACGCTCAGATGCTGGAGACAGTGGCCCAGGCCGTCATCAACGGCCTGCTCATCGGCGGCATCTACGCGCTCGTCTCTATCGGCGTGACGCTGATCTTCGGCGTGGTCAAGATCGTCAACTTCGCCCAGGGCGAATTCGTGATGATCGGGATGTATATTTCGTTCTATCTCGCGAGCCAATTCGGCATCGATCCGATCGTCTCGCTTGTCGTGTCGATGCCGACGCTGTTCGTGATCGGCGTGCTGGTCCAGCATTTCCTGATCCGCCGGGTGCTCGGGCCAAACGACATGCCGCAGATCTTCCTGACCTTTGCGCTGTCGCTGCTCCTGCTCAACCTCGCGCTGATGCTGTTTTCGGCGAATTATCGCACCGTTCACACCTCCTATTCGGACGAAGCCTTTCATCTCGGCGGGCTCTATATCCCCGTCGCAAAACTGATCGCCTTTGTCGTGGCGATGGGCTTATCCGGCGCGCTCTGGGTGTTCCTGCACACTACCGACCTCGGCAAGGCGATGCGGGCGGCGGCACAAAACCGCGACGTCGCAACCCTGATGGGCATCAATCCCGACCGCGTGTTTTGCGTCGCGCTTGGCGTTGCGCTGGCGCTCGCGGGCGCCGCCGGTTCGCTCTTGATGCCGTTCTATTCGGCCTATCCGTTTGTCGGACAGGTGTTCGTCCTGATGGCCTTTGTCGCCGTGGTCATGGGCACCCTCGGCAACGTGATCGGCGCGCTTATCGCCAGCCTTTTGATGGGGGTCGCCGAATCGCTCGGCATCCAGTTCGTCGGCGCCGATTCCGGATTGATCGTGGTGTTCGCCCTCTTGCTCTTGACGCTGGCCTTCAAGCCGAACGGCCTTGGCGGCGGTAGGGTGAGGTAGTGGCCGATATCAGCAAATGGAAGGTGCTTTCGCTCGCCGCGCTCGTGGTGGTCGTGCTGGTGCTGCCGCAAGTCGTGAAAAGCTCGTTCGCGGTCGACATCTTCATCCGCATCCTGCTGTTCTCGTTCATCGGCGTCGCCTGGAACCTGATGGGTGGTTATGCCAAGCAGCTGTCGCTTGGCCACGCCGCCTATTTCGGGCTTGGCGCCTACACCTCGACCATCATGCAAGTCGACTCCGGCATCTCGCCCTGGATCGGGATGGTGGCCGGCGGCGGCGTCGCGATGCTGGCAAGCCTGCCGATCGGCTGGCTCTGCTTCCGCCTGCGCGGCCCGTATTTCACCATCGCCACCATCGCGACCGCGCAGGCCTTGATGTTGATCTTCCTGAAATTCCGCGATCTCGCCTGGGGCGCCGAAGGCACCACCATCCCCAACCTCGGCAGCTCACCCTTGATGATGCAGTTCGAAGGCAAGGCGGCCTACTATTATGTCGTGCTCGGCCTGCTCGCGCTTGGGCTCGTGATCACCTGGCGGATCGAACGCTCATGGATGGGCTATTACCTCGTCGCCATCGGCGAGAATGAGGACGCCGCGGAAGCGATCGGCGTCAACGCCCCGCGCATCAAGCGCGACATCTACATGATCAGCGCATTCTTGACCGCGCTCGCCGGCACCTTTTATGTCCAGTACATCTACTTCATCGACCCCGCGACCGCCTTCAACTTCAACATCTCGATCGAGGCCGCGCTGGTGTCGATCGTCGGCGGCATCGGAACGCTGTGGGGCCCGGTGATCGGCACGGTGCTGCTGGAGACCACCTCCGCGCTGTTGCAAAGCTGGCTCGGCGGCTCGACCGGCGGCGTGCAGCTCACGGTCTATGCCCTGATCCTGATGACGGTCATCCTGTGGCGGCCGACCGGGCTGATGGGCATGGTGAGCGACGCGTATCAGCGCTATGTCAACCGCAAACCGGCGCGCGCGTAAGGACAGCCATGGCCGATGCGCTCGTCGTCAAGGGTCTCAACAAGCGGTTCGGCGGCCTGCGCGCGGTGCAGGACGTCTCTTTCACGGTCAGGGAGAACGAAACGCTCGCCCTGATCGGCCCGAACGGCGCCGGCAAGACCACGAGTTTTCATCTCATCACCGGATTCCACCGGCCGGATTCCGGTTCGGTAGAGGCATTCGGCCGCGAGATCGTAGGGCTAAAGCCGCATGATATCTGTGCCCTCGGGCTTGCCCGCACTTTCCAGGTCGCAAAACCCTTCGGCGCGATGACCGTGCTCGCCAATGTCATGACCGGCGCCTTCCTGCGCGACCGCCACGTCACGGCTGCCCGCGCAAAGGCGCGCGAGGCGATCGAGTTCGTCGGTCTTTCGGCCAAGGAACAGGCGGCGGCGAAGGATCTCACCACCATTGACCAGCGCCGGCTGGAAATGGCGCGCGCGCTGGCGACGCAGCCGCGCATCCTTCTGCTCGATGAGGTCATGGCCGGGCTCAACCCGTCGGAAATCGATCAGGCGGTGGCGCTGGTCGGAAAACTCTCGCAAGCGGGCTTGACCATCGTGATCGTCGAGCATGTGATGCGCGCCATCATGGCGGTGGCGCGCCACATCGTCGTGCTCGATCATGGCCAGAAGATCGCCGAAGGTGCGCCTCAGGAGATCGTCGAAAATCCGGAAGTGATCCGCGCCTATCTCGGCTCCTATGTGCATCCGCCGGCAGCGGGAGACCGCGATGCTTGAACTCACCGGCGCCAGCGCCAGCTACGGCTCGGTGCCGGCCATCTCCAATATCTCGATTTCGATCGGCGAAGGCGAGGCCGTCGGCCTGTTGGGCGCCAACGGCGCCGGCAAGAGCACGACCTTGCGCGCGATCTCCGGCCTCGTGAAATTGTCGTCCGGCAGCGTGACCTTCGCCGGCGCCGATCTGGCCTCGCTGCCGCCGCACCGAATTCCGGAATTGGGCATCGCCCATGTGCCGGAGGGGCGGCAGGTGTTTCCCGAGATGACCGTGCAGGAGAACCTCGAGATCGGTGCTTATGTGCCGAAGGCCAAGGCCGAGCGCGCGCGCACGCTCGAGCTCGTCTACGGCATCTTTCCCCGCCTCGCCGACCGCAGACGCCAGCTCGCCGGCACCATGAGCGGCGGCGAGCAGCAGATGCTGGCGGTGGGCCGCGGCCTGATGCTCAAACCCCGGCTTCTGATGCTCGACGAACCCTCGCTCGGCCTTGCGCCCGTGATGACCGACGTGACGTTCGAGAAGATCGGCGAGATCCACAAGATGGGCACGGCGATCCTCCTGGTCGAGCAGAATGTCAGCCGCGCGCTGTCGCTGGTCGCGCGCGCCTATGTGCTGGAGAGCGGCAAGGTGATCATGCACGGCACGAGTTCCGAGCTTGCCAACAACAAGCAGGTTCAGGCGGCGTATCTGGGGATTTAGGGTTGCGCTTTCCCCGCCCCGTCATGACCGGGGCATAGCCGTCCGAAGGATGGCGTCGGTTCCGCTCGCCCATAGCCGTCCGAAGGACGGCGTCGGTTCCGCTCGCCTATAGCCGTCCGTAGGACGGCGTCGCTTCCGCTCGCCTATAGCCGTCCGTAGGACGGCGTCGCTTCCGCTCGCCCATAGCCGTCCGTAGGACGGCGTCGCTTGGGCTCGCCTATGTCCCGGCCATGACGAAAAATGAATCATATCATTCTCCACTGGAAGTCAGCCTGTGCTCGGCTCGCAACACCCATCTCCAATCCGTGCTCTGAACGGTTTTCGGACTCCACGCCGATGCTGGTGCAATGCTAGCTTCTGACGTCCGGGGCCGAATGACGTTTTTGGTTCCCGAACAATCTTGAGCCCGCCGGGCCGCTGGAAATCCTGCCGGCCCTCTTCCTCATTGGCCCGCCGCAAAGGCTGACGACCGAGAGGAAGCAGGCCAATGATCAGGATCCAGGATGTCCGGTTCCGGCAGCTGGGAGAGTTTCGATGAGTGTCAGGGAACACCAACCGGATCTTTGCCCGTACTGCCAAAGCCCGTTCGAGATCGTCTACGTAAAATTTGGATTTGCTCACACTTCCCTCATCGTGTCGTGCCCGAATTGCGCGATGAGCTCCGCCAGGGAATGGCGGGCTGAATCGAAAGCCCTTGATCACCTGAAAACGCTGGCGACGAATACTCGGAGCTTTTGGCAAGGAGTGGCCGGCAGAATGGACGCACTTGATCTGCGATTCAGGTACGTTCTCACGTTTCTGATCGGCGCGGTTATCACGTCAGCCTTGTTGCGTCACATCATTCACACGTATGGCGGGATCTCCCGCGAAGGAATTCGTGCGGGAGCGCTAGCGCTAATAACCATTGCGGCTGTTGCCCTCGCGATAGCCCGAAAAAGGCACCAGCACTGAGCGCCGGCTGACGGTCTCGGGCATAGCCCGATCGCTACCCCGAGTAACTCGGATTTGAACTGCCGCTTCCAATCGCGGGAGACTGGTGCTGGCTGAACCAGATTGCTTAGCGCGCGTTGATGCCAGGGGATTGCTCACGAATTCCGGGCGGCCTTTCGCATCCGCCGCCGATCAGGACGGGAACATGCCATGCCGGACCGTATCATCTCAGCCGAGGATCATCATCCTCGCCGTCGCGTCAGCGTCCTTGACGCTGAGATGAGCTACGTCACCCTCGGTGAAGGGCACCCGGTCGTCTTCCTGCATGGAAACCCGGCGTCATCCTATCTTTGGCGCAACGTCATCCCCCACGTCCGCGATCTTGGCTGGTGCCTCGCGCCAGACCTTGTCGGCATGGGACAATCAGCGGCCTCCCCCGGCGGGGCTTATCGCTTTGTGGACCATGCAAATTATCTCGACGCATGGTTCGAGGCGCTGGATTTGCGCCAAGACGTCGCCCTGGTGCTGCACGATTGGGGATCGGCGCTCGGCTTTCATTGGGCGTCCAGGCATCCCGAGCGGGTGCGGGCGATCGCTTACATGGAGTCGATCGTCCAACCGCGCGACTGGGAAGACCTCCCGCCGAGCCGGGCGCCGATCTTTCGCGACCTGCGATCCGAGAAGGGCGTACGCATGGTCATCGACGAAAATGCCTTCATCGAGATGCTCTTGCCGAAGCTGATCATTCGGACGCTGACCAAGGCCGAGATGGATGCATATCGTCTGCCATTTATCGAGCCGCAGGCACGCCGGCCGATGCTGATCTGGCCGCGCGAGCTGCCGATCTCAGGCGAACCTGCCGACGTGGTAAGAATCGTGGAGGATTACGGGCAATGGCTGCTGCGCAGTCCGCTGCCAAAACTGTTTATCAACGCCGAGCCAGGGTCGCTGCTGATCGGCCGGGCCCGCGAGTTCTGCCGGTCGTTTCCGAACCAGGAGGAAGTGACTGTCCGAGGCATCCATTTCGTTCAGGAAGACAGCCCTGACGAGATCGGTACGGCGCTTGCGCGCTTCGTCAGGCGAACAAGGCCGGATGCCCGAGGCCCGAAGTAGATGCGAGAAGCCGTAAGTATTCGGCCGGACTTCGTCATTCCGGGATGGTCCGAAGGACCAGACCCGGAATCTCGAGATTCCGGGTTCGTGCTGACGCACGCCCCGGAATGACGGTTGGGTAGCGCGTAGGAT
>JBATYU010000507.1:0-3437 GCA_049674245.1 Bradyrhizobium sp.
ACCACGGCGAATTTAAAGGGCGGCCTTGGCTCGGCTTCGGCGGTGACGTCGGACGGCGTCAAGGTGGCCGCGATCGCCGTGGTCAACGCCGTCGGCAGCGTGACCGTCGGTGACGGGCCATGGTTCTGGGCCGCGCCGTTTGAGGTCGGCGAAGAATATGGCCGGCGCGGCTTGCCGCCGACGTTCACGCCGGACATGTTGAGAATGAGTCTGAAGGGCGGCAATGCCGCGACCTCGGTCGAGCATACCACGCTGGCGCTGGTGGCAACCGATGCGGCGCTGACCAAGGCCCAGGCCAAGCGGCTCGCCATGATCGCGCAGACCGGGATGGCGCGCGCGATCTATCCGGTACATTCGCCGCTTGACGGCGACGTGGTGTTTGCTGCCGCGACCGGCGAGAAGCCGGTCGATCCGCGCGTCGGCCTCACCGAGCTTGGAATGGTCGCAGCCAATGTAACCGCGCGTGCGATTGCGCGCGGCGTCTACACCGCCACAGCGCTACCCTTCCCCGGCGCGTCGCCGGCCTGGAAAGATCGTTTCGGCTAGGTGGCGAAGGTGATCAGCCCGCGTCAGGCCGCGATCGAAAGCGAAGCGGCAGCCTGCGTTGAGAGCGCCTTGGCTTCGCGCTGGATCAGCTGTTCGACCAGATTGTAGGAAGATGTCGCGGCGCTGGAGGCCGGCGGCGTCGTCAGCGTCACCTTCGATCCGTCGGCATAGGTGATCGAGGTCGTGGTCGAGCCGTCGCTGTTGGTGACCGAGTTGCTGGATGAACCGGCGAGCGCCTGCGAGAGCGGATCGGTGCTCGATCCGCTCGCGTCGGCGCTGCCGGCATCGCCGGAGCCGCCCACATGATGATGGTGATGACCACCGTGGCCTTTCAGCGCCTTCGACAATTCATCTGAACTCACCGTGCCGTCGCCATTGGCGTCGAGCTTGTTGAAGACGTCGTCGGCCTGCGCGAGGTTGGTGCCGCCGGCGCCGAGCGCGTTTTCGAATTCCGATTTGCTGATCTGGCCGTCGCCGTCGGCGTCGATCTGCGAGAACAGGTCTTTTAGCGCACTTGATGGATCGGTGAATGCCGAAGCGGTGGCGCCGGACTGGCTCTGCGCCGCAATCAGCGCGCTCATGGTTTGCGGCGATATCTGCGAAAACCCACTGGGGCCGGTGCTGGGTGTGGAGCCTCCCGCAGCCGCGCTACCGGTGAGATCGAACGCGGCAGCGGCGCTCTGGCCAAAGCCGGTCGATGCCGTGGACGATTTCGATGCGGTCAGCGACTGTAGCGCATCCAGTGCTGATGAGACGGCGCCAAGGGCAAGCAACATGGCAGAACTCCGACAAATGCCGCGGGCAAGCGGACCTCTTGACTTTCACCCCCTTCGTTTAGCAAACCCCGTGCCACCGCAAGAAACCCAACAAAATGAGGGTTTCCGGCGCCCCAAGTGCCGCTCCGGCCCAGGCAATTGGTGCCGCGACGGCAGAAATTTCCGCCCGCATGCCGGTGCGGCACCCGCATTGCCCGGGACGCTTTCGCATGTTACGCGAGGCCGTTCCGCAAAAACGCATCATAAGTGGTCTCGGGAAGCCCGCAAAATGTCCCAGCAATTCGCGCCACGCCCCCTCGTCATCGCGCCGTCGATCCTGGCGTCGGACTTTTCCAAATTAGGCGAAGAGGTCCGCGCCGTCGATGCGGCCGGTGCCGACTGGATCCATCTCGACGTGATGGACGGGCATTTCGTCCCCAACATTTCCTATGGCCCCGAGGTCATCAAGGCGATCCGCCCACACTCCAAGAAAATCTTTGACGCGCATCTGATGATCTCGCCGGCCGATCCCTATCTCGAAGCCTTCGCAAAAGCCGGCTGCGATCACATCACGGTACATGCGGAAGCAGGCCCCCACCTGCATCGCTCGTTGCAGGCGATCCGCGCGCTCGGCAAGAAGGCCGGCGTCTCGCTCAATCCGGGCACGCCGGCGAGCGCGATCGAATATGTGATCGACATGATCGATCTGGTGCTGGTGATGTCGGTCAACCCCGGCTTCGGCGGCCAGGCGTTTATCCCTTCCGCGCTCGGCAAGATCCAGGATCTGCGCGCGATGACCGCGGGACGTCCGATCGACATCGAGGTCGACGGCGGCGTGGGTCCGGAAAATTCCGGCCAGCTCGCCGCCGCCGGCGCCAACGCTTTCGTCGCAGGCTCGGCGGTCTTCAAGGGCGGCACCAGGGAATCTTACAAAGCCAACATTTCAGCGATCCGCAATGCCGCGGCGATGGCGCGCGGCGAAGCGATCTAAGCCGTAGCTGCATTAAAAGGCGATGCTGGCATCGGAGGCCCTGCGGCCTCGTTAGTCATATTCGAGCAACATATCGCGCCCGCCCCTCGCCACCTTCGCGCTTCTTAGTCTTCCGTTCGGATGGTAGCTGTACAGATATTCGAAAAAGACCTCGCCCCGTAAAAAACTTGACGACGCGCGTCAGCCTTCCATCGCTATCGAAATAGCCGATCAGGTAGACGGCCCCACTCGCGGCCATGTTCTGCAGACCGATCGGATGCCGGTAGCCTCCCCAGCCACGATAATATTCGATCGGATCATGTTTCCGGCTCGCCCTTGGCAAATTCGGCCGCATGAGCAGCGCCGCAACAACGATTGCGACCACGACGATCAGCAAAATCAATCCCGTCTGGAAATTCGGCAATGGTGGCGCGTAAGCGCCACTCCTCCTACCTCGCATATAATGTACGCAATAAACTCGCTTGCGCGGCTGTAACGGTTGCTTTCTCCGGTCGCAAAGGGCCGCCGCCCTTGCCGCCTTGCGAAGAGGGCGGAAATCGGGTGGCAGACCGCAGGTCTCTGCTCCAAAGTCCATCGCATCGATCGACCCGATCGTCAGTTGAGACGACGAAGCAAAGAGGAGATAGAACATGTCGAGAGAAGATGAAAACAAGGCCATCGTCGGCCGCTGGTTCACCAAGTTCTGGGGTGAGACGTGTGACCTCGGAATCGTCGACGAACTCGCTGCACCGGATATGCTCCTTCAGTACTCACTTCACGAGCCACGTCGGGGACGGCAAAACATCAAGGCTTTCATGACGGATTTCCGCAAGGCCTTTCCCGACCTCAATTTCTGGGGCGCGGCCGATCTCATCGCGGAGGCCGACTATGTGGTCGGCCGTTGGGAAGGTGGTGGGACGCACACCGGCCCCGCGTTCGGCGATTTCCTGGCCGGCTCCTTGCCCGCGAACACCGGTCGGAAAATGCGATTTACCGGTACGACTGTTCTAAAGCTGAAAGACGGCAAGATCACCGAGGAAATCGGGCTCGACGACGGCGTCACCGCGCTGCAGCAGCTCGGGCTGATCAAGCTTGCCGCTTAGCTAACGACAATCGAAAAGCCGGCCTTCCTGATTGCCGTCTCGAAGGCCGGCAACGGCGGCACG
>JBATYU010000508.1:0-6160 GCA_049674245.1 Bradyrhizobium sp.
GCTTAATCTGATCGCCCGCTCACTCGAAAAAAGCGAAATCGAGTGGGTGTCGGTGAGACATGAAGAAGCAGGAGCGTTTGCCGCGCAGGCGGAGGCGCAGGTAGCAGATCGCTTGACGGCGGTTGCCGGGAGCTGCGGCCCCGGTAGTCTGCATTTCATCAACGGGTTATTCGAGGCCAATCGCAATCGTGCACCCGTCATCCTGATCGCCAGTCAAATCATTCGCGACGAATTGGGCTTCGATTTCATCCAGGAGGTCGACTTCAAGCAGGTCTACAGCGACTGCAGCGTCTTCTGCGACATGATCCATACGCCGGCGCAGGCGCGCCGGAAGACCGTGATCGCCTGCCAAACGGCCCTGGCGAGACGCGGTGTTGCCGTCCTGATCGTGCCGGCGGATATCTCCGCCTCAGTCGTGGATGATAGCATCCCTTACGCGGTGCATGTCGCCAGGCCCGTCACGCGGCCGAACGACGCCGATCTCGCCGAGATCGCGGAAATTCTCAACAAAAGCGAAAATGTCGTGCTGTATGGCGGATCGGGCTGCCAGGGGGCGCATCAGGAGATTCTCGCGGTTGCCGATAAGCTAAAGGCGCCAATCGCGCATACGTCGCGAGCAAAAGACTTCCTCGAGTTTGATAATCCTTACAATATCGGAATGACCGGGATGCTCGGCAACGAGGCCGGCTACCACGCCTTGCTGGACTGCGATGCGTTGTTGATGCTGGGCGCAGATTTTGCCTGGCGGCAATTTTATCCGGACAAGGCAAAGATCGTGCAGGTCGATATTGACCCGACCCATCTGGGACGACGTCATCCGGTCACGAAGGGCGTTGTCGGCGATGTGAAGGCGACGATGGCGTCGTTGCTACCGTTGCTGGTTGAGCGCACCGACGCCTCGTTCCGGAGTGCATACGTTAAGCGCTACGCGAAATATCGGGAGTCGGAACGGGCTAAAGTCGCTGCCGGTCACGATGGCAGCATTCCCGGCAGCTATTTGACCAAGGTGATCAGCCAGCATGCCGCCAAAGATGCACTGTTCACGGCCGACGACGGTACCCCGGCCGCCTGGGCCTATCGCCATATCGAGATGAACGGCCAGCGCCGCATTTTCGCGAGCCTGCTTCATGGAACGATGGCCAACGGCATGCCGGGAGGCATTGGACTCCAAAAGGCAGAACCCGGTCGCCAAGTCGTGTGCTTGGCAGGCGACGGTGGAATTTCGATGCTGTTCGGAGACCTGATGACGGTCGTAGCACAGGAGCTACCAATCAAGATTGCCGTCTATGACAACGGCAAGCTTGGCTTTGTGGAGATCGAGCAAAAGGCCGAGGGCATGCTCGATACCTTCACGAAGTTGAAGAATCCGAATTTTGCAGGGGTTGCGCGCGCGCTAGGTCTCTGGGGCGAGACGGTTTCGAGCGCGGACCAGCTGGAGACCGCGGTCAAGGATTGGCTGGCGCAACCAGGGCCTGCGCTTCTGCACGTGCACGTCAACCCGATGCAGCTCGTCATGCCGCCATTCATGCAGGTAGAGCCGGCGATCGGGATGGCGCTTTATTCGACTCGCGCCATCTTGCACGGCCGGGGAGGGGACGTCTGGGAAATGGTGAAGGAGAATTTCATCTAGTGTGGTGGTTCAGAAGTTCCCTTCATTGTCGCGGCGAGTCCGTCAAGAGATAGGTGGTGCCGATAGCCCGCTATTTTATCTTCGTTGGAGGCACGCTTGCGGCCTTGCTGTTCATCGCCGCCTGGTGTCTGCCAACGCCCCCAGCGATGTTCGCTGATCAGCAGCTAGCCATCGATAGAACGATCATCCGGATCAAGTCTGCGCACAAATGGCCGGAAAAGGTCGTCCTGGACACCAGCCACCCGACCATCACGTCTCCGGCCGTTGAGGAACCTGCGGCGGCGCAGCCGGTTCGGCACCCGTCTGACGAAGCGGGAAATCAATCGAATCTTGAGGCTATGGCCCAGTTGGAACCAGATACACAGCCGGCCGCTGTCGATCATCCAACCTTGCATCCAACCCTGCAAGTCAAACGCGGAGTGGCAAGGACCACTCGATCAAAGCGTCGCATTACGCGTCAATTAGCAAGAGCGGAAGCGGGTGGAGGCTGTTGTCAGTTTGGATGGATCGATCATCGTCAAGCAAACTCGAATGCTACGCCGCGCAGGGAGGCCGTCTCGCCATGGTCCATGAATTGGCCGGCGCCGCCGGGAGGAATTGAAAGATAAACAGCTGCTGGCGGTGCGCACGGAACTGCGCAGTTACCGTCTAGTTGGATCAGGAACGAACAAGATCGTCCGCAGCAGGTCTGCTACTCCATGCAGCATCACGAGGAGCAAGGTAGGTTTCTCGCACAGACATGGAACACGCAATATGATCAGGAGCAAGATTGCCGCGGTGGCAGTAGCTCTTTCTGCTTTGGCTGCACAACCTGCGTTTCCCCAGGCTGCAATCCAGGAGCCGGGGGCATTCGAATTTTATCATCCGAATGACGACGTGCTGAACGCGGGTGCGCCTACGCCCGCGGCGGCATTGGCGTCGACTGCTCGAGCGCAAGAAGCGTATGCCGCGATCGACGATGCGAGCATCGCCACGCGCGAGGTCGGAAAAGGAATCTGCCATCGCGAGCCGCGGGTTGGCGCTTTTGCGACCCAGCCCTGGAGCAGCGGCAGCCCCTGTGCGCCTGCTGCCGGCTATTGATGCCCTGTGGAGGAGTTCGCCGATGAGAATCATAGACGCGAACACGTTGTCCAGTGTTACCCGCAAGTCGGCGGAGTCGGTCTCTGACTTCGCCAGCGTCGTTCGCAACCTGATCTTGGATGTACGCGACAGCTACCGGCCAGAAGTGCACTACATGCGTGGCCCCGGCCCGAGATGGCGCACCAAGCGTCAGCCCTGGTCAAGGTTCGATTCCGAAGCCGTACCGCCGGGCGGACAGCACGAACTGTCGCCGGTGCATGTGCGCCCGCGCGACCAACACCGCAGTCGTCGTTGCGCCACTGTTGCCACTTCTGCGCTGCGGACACGGATTTGACCTGCCATCGGCAAGCTTGTCTGGAGAGATCGACCGCGCAGGGCACGCACGGTCGTCTACTTCGCCGAGCGGACCGACATCTCGCATTGGAAGGTGTGCTTGCATGACCGAATACCTCATCGCCGCGCGCGCGGCGATCATCCTCTGGACTAGCCTTGCAGTGATGCCGGCGGAGATCGTCTTTGACGCGATTGAAGCCGAAATGGAGCGCCGCGGCGTCGAGCCATGAGAGAACGATCGTGGAGCACGAAGTGACAAAACACATTGTACAGTTACCGCATCCCGATGGATCATTGCTTCTTTGCGAGCTGAACCACCGAATAAGAAACGAGCTCAATTCCGCCATCTACGCGGTTTCAGCCAAGGCGGTGCAGTCGGATAGCGCGGCGGTCAAGACCGCACTCCTCGACGTCGTAGACCTGCTGCATCAATGCGCCGATGTTCATCGGGCGCTGCGCATGCCGGATCAGGGGCGCCTCACCGATGCCGCGAGCTATCTCCAGCAGCTTTGCTTCTCCATGACGAAATATCGACTGGACCGCCTGGCGATACGTGTCTTGTTTTCAGCGGATGATCTGCGGCTTGAAGGAGAACGCTGCTGGAAGCTTGGGCTGATTGTATCCGAGCTACTGACCAATGTGGCACGACATGCACAATTCGACGCTAGAGATCCAGAATTGCGGGTGGAGTTGATGCTTGCAGGCAACGTCGTAAAGTGCAGGGTCTCTGACAATGGCTCGGCACCTGAACCGATCCGGCGCGGTCGAGGGCTAGCGATCATTGGCGAGTTGGTGAGCAGTCTGGGCGGCCGCGTTCATACGTCTTGCGCCGCCGAAGGATCTTCCTTCCTTCTCACCTTCCCAATGACTGAGGCCGAGCAACGCGCCGCCGGCGCGACTCATGCTGTTTTGAAGCGGAGGAAGATGCGCCGGCGCCCTCAGCGGTTGGAGGCGTCTAGAACCGAAGATCTGGGGGCTGGCTAGGCGACGTGGCGTTTTTCGCTTGCGGGCCTGCCCGAGGGCTGAGGACAACGGACGCTCAGTCTGCAGCTACTGTCTGCGGATGGCCGCATAACCAGCGGGGTAGGGATGCAAAATTCACTATGGAGCGAAGCCTTGGCCGACCGTATAAGTCCGTAGCTTCTTCTATGATTTGAAGAGGCTGACATGAACGACTTGCACGCGTGGCTTTCGCAGCAGCATCACGGCTTGCGGACCTTCCACACCTTCCAGCAAAAACTCGCAACCTTGAGCAGGGACGAGCCCGGGCAACGGGCCTTGTGCCGGTTGCTGAACTCTTTAGTCGGCGGCTACATCGAAGCTTTTGACGAGGAACCTTTGCCTGTCGCGGTCGCGGATCGCGCCTATCGACGCCTGCTCGACTTGGTCGCAAGCCTCGATTTTCAAGCCAGTGCGGAGGACCGGCTGGCCGACCTCAATCGTGTTGCAGCGTGCCGCCTCTGGCATTAATCCACCAATGTCGTTCGTGGAAGCGGCAGGAGGAAAGTCGCGGCGTGAGACGGGCGGAGTTATAGAACGATTTGAGAGCACGTCGGGTCGGCGCACCAGCATAAGTGCTAGGGGCTCTGCTAGCGAAGCGACCCGATGTAAGCGGCAATATCGGCTGCCTCGTTTCGGCTCAACGGAAAATTCGGCATCTTGGGATGCGGATCGAGAAGGAAGAAAGCAACCTTCTCCGCGGTGAAATCCGACTTATGCGCGATCGTCGCGAATGGCAGAACGTCGGCATTGGCCTGTGTCTGGCCGCTGTCAACCAGGTGACAGGTAGCGCACCAGCGCTTCGCCAGTACGGCGCCATGATTGGCATCGGCGGCCATTACCGCCGACCCACTCAGTCCGACCGTTGCAATGACGAAAAGTCGAACTTTGCTTGAAGCTATTCGCATGGATGAATCCGTTGGTTCGATTGCCGATATCGAAAGCGTACGCAATCACCAATAGAAATGAAACAGGAGTTTAGCGTACGCTGTTCTTCCTGCTGAAAGCTACCTTAGTCGGGCGCTCGTGGCATGACGCAGCCGTTATGACTTGATCTATGACAAAGTCGCCGCCTCGCAGCGGTATAACATGCCAAAACGTAAGGGAGGTTTGCGGTCATCGCGCACAGGTATAGTTGCATCACCGTCAGCAAGTCGCTAATTCGAGCGCACGATTGATTTCCCTCAACCGCGACGGCGGCATTTTCGGTGAGAAGCTCCCGATGGCGGCATGAGGACGGAACAAGCGATGTTATCGGAACGCGTCCTGCGTTGGGCACTCGTCGCCATCGCCGTTACCGGATTGGCGGCGGGCATTGCCGCCCGCGCCGGCGGTCGATCGGACCTCGCCGATCTATGTTGGACGTTTGCGACCGTGCCGGTGGTCGCAGGATTGGCGATTTCCATCGTTCGGGATTTTTTGGCCGGCCGGTTCGGGGTTGACGCGATCGCGCTGGTATCGATGAGCGCGGCATTGGCGCTTCGCCAGCCGCTCGCCGGCGCTGTGGTCGCGCTGATGTACTCTGGCGGCAACGTGCTCGAGGAGATCGCCGTTGCCCGCGCCGAGCACGATCTGCGCTCGCTGGTCGATCGTGCGCCGCGCGAGGCGCATCGCCGCGTCGGTGACCGTATCGGGGAGGTGCCGGTATCGGATGTTGCCGTCGGCGACCAGCTTCTGGTGCGGGCGGGCGAAATCATTCCAGTCGACGGCGTCGTCACATCGAGTGCGGCGACCATCGACGAGTCAGCATTGACGGGCGAGCCGATTCCGGTGGTGAAAGCGCGCGGCGCCGCCGTCCTCTCCGGTTCTTTGAACGCCGGCGAGACTTTTGAACTAACGGTATCCGCGGCCGCTGGTGAAAGCACCTATGCGGGCATCGTGCGCCTGGTGACGGCTGCGCAGACCGCGAAAGCGCCGTTCGTGCGGCTGGCCGACCGCTATGCGCTGATTTTTCTACCCATCACGCTCGCGCTCGCCTTCGTCGCCTGGCTGATCTCGGGCGATCTGATCCGCTCTCTCGCGGTCCTAGTAGCGGCGACGCCGTGCCCGCTTATTCTGGCGGCGCCGGTCGCCTTGATCGCCGGCGTGGCGCAGGCAGCGCGGCGCGGCATCCTGGTC
>JBATYU010000509.1:0-5847 GCA_049674245.1 Bradyrhizobium sp.
CTATTGCGCTCGTCGGGGGCGCGCGTTCGCGCGACCCGGTGGCGATGCCCCGGAATGACGGCGGTAATCTAATCCCTCACCCGTGCGAGCAGCGCCAAGCCTGCGACGAAGAACAGCACGATCGTGGCCATGCCGGCCTTCTGGCTGTCGGTCGCGGCCGTAACGATGCCGATCAACAGCGGCCCAATGAAGGAAGTGACCTTTCCGGTCAGCGCGAACAATCCAAAATATTGCGCGATGCGGTCCTTTGGCGCCATGCGGATCAGAAGCGTGCGCGATGCGGCCTGCAACGGTCCGCCGGCCGCGCCGATCAGACACCCCAGAAAGAGATAAGCGCGTTCCGCCGCAGCGGCGAACAACGGCCCGTTCGGCTCGGGAGGGGCGACCTTGATGAACCCGATGTGCTCCTTGTCCACCAGGAGAATCGCGACGACCGACGCGAGCAGGATCGTCATGCTGGCTGCTATCACGCGTTTCGGCCCGAGCTTGTCGTCGAGTTTGCCGCCGAGCCAGGCGCCGAAAGTGCCGGCGACGGCCAGGATGATGCCGAAGCTGCCGATCCGGATCGTGTCCCAGCCGAAGCTGCCGGCGGCATAGATGCCGCCGAAGGCAAACAGCGACACCAGGCCGTCGGTGTAGATCATGTTGGCGAGCAGGAATGCCGCAAGCGACTTCTGCTTCGGCAATTCGGCGAGCGTCTGCTTCAGCTCGATAAGCCCCTCGCGCACCGCGTCGCGCAACGGTCGCCGCGCAGGGTAATCCGGCGTCAGCAGAAACATCGGCAGCACAAAGATGACGAACCAGATGCCGGTCAAGGGACCCACGATGCGATCGCCCTGATGGGTGACAGGATCGAGCCCGAACAGCGGCTTCAATCCGAACAGCGTGAGCCCGCTCTCAGGATTGGCCGCGAGAAAGCCGAGCACCAGGATGAGGCTGAGGATGCCGCCGACATAGCCGGTCGCCCAGCCGGTGCCGGACAATCGACCGATCCGGTCCGGCGGCACCAGCGTCGGCATCATCGCATTGTTGAAGACGGTGGCGAATTCGGCGCCGATGGTCGCAATCGAAAAGGCGAGCAACAAGGGTGGAATGACGCTGACGTCGCCGGGCTTGCCGATCCACATCAGCGAGGCACCGATCACCAAAAGCGCACCGAAACCCGCGATCCACGGCTTGCGGCGGCCGCTGGCGTCCGCGATCGCCCCTAGTACCGGCGACATCAGCGCGATCATCATGCCGGAAGCCGCCGTGGCAAAGCCCCACAACGATTGTCCCGTCGCCGGATCCGGCGCCACATGGTTCGCGAAATAGGGCGCGAATACGAACGTGGTGATCAGCGTAAAATAAGGCTGCGCCGCCCAATCGAAGAAAATCCAGCCAATAACGCCGGCGCGCGAGGGAAATACGTGCTGCATTTCAACGCGTGCGTCTTCGGTCATGGTTGCCACGAAAAAATCCCTCAAGATCACGCCGACGCGTTTTGCCTGTCGCGATCGGAAGCCATATAGCATTGACGGCGACAATACCCTTCTCGTATTGGCCGAGGCTGGATGACGCGGCCCGCGGCGGATTTTTGATGATCTCGTTGATAGCCAAACGGCCCAAAATATTCGCGACAATCGCGCTGGCCGCCTCCTTTGTCATGCCCGCCGCCGCGCAAGAGCCGCGCCGCGATTTCTACACGCCGCCTGCGGCCGACACCATTCATTCCGTTGCCGCCGAACACGGCATGGTGGTGGCGCAGGAAAAAATCTCGGCCCGCATTGGCGCCGATGTCTTAAGGCGCGGCGGCAATGCCATCGACGCCGCGGTCGCTACCGCCTTCGCCATGGCCGTGACCTATCCGCGCGCCGGAAATATCGGCGGCGGCGGCTTTATGGTGATCCATTTGAAGGGGCGCGGCCAAGAAATGGCGCAAGACATCGCCATCGACTATCGCGAGACCGCGCCTGGCGCGACTACGCGCGATATGTTTTTGGGGACGGATGGCAAGCCAGAGGCCGCGAAATCGCGCGATTCCGCGCTCGGCATCGGGGTGCCCGGCACCGTCGCGGGCCTCGCGCTGGCACTGGATAAATATGGCTCCGGAAAATTCAAGCTGGCCGAACTGCTGCAGCCGGCGATCGAGCTGGCGCGCGATGGCTTTGTCGTCACCGACGACCTCGCCGATACCTTGCCGGGCTGGCATCGCCGGCTGGTGAAATGGCCGGCATCGGCAAAGATCTTCTCGCGCCCCGACGGCACGCCGCTGCAACAGGGCGACAGGCTCATTCAGACCGACCTCGCGGCGACGTTCTCGGCGATCGCAACCCAGGGTCCGCGCGGCTTCTATGAGGGTCCGGTCGCCGAGAAACTCGCAGCGTCGATCCGTGATGCCGGCGGCATCATGACAAGCGACGACCTCAAATCCTATTCCGCCGTCGTCCGCGCGCCCGTGCGCGGCAGCTATCGCGGCTATGACATCATCTCGATGCCGCAGCCCTCGTCCGGCGGCGTGGTGCTGCTCGAGACATTGAACATCCTCGAAGGCTTTCCAATGCGTGACATGAAGCAGGGCAGCGCGGCCTCGCTCCATGTGATGATCGAAGCGCTGAAGCGTGGCTATGCCGATCGCGCGCGTTATCTCGGCGACCCCGCCTTCGTCAATGCACCGATCGCAACGTTGATCGCGAAGGACTACGCGGCCAGGCAGCGCGCCAGCATCGACCTCGACCGCGCCACGCCGTGGGTGGATGCGTTGTCGGCAACGCCGCCGCATGAAGGCAGCAACACCACGCATTTCTCGGTGGTCGACGGTTTTGGCAACGCGGTCAGCAACACCTATACGCTGAATTTCAGCTATGGCGTCGGGCTGGTCGCCGAAGGCACCGGCGTCCTGCTCAACAATGAACTCGACGATTTCACTGCGGCGCCGGGCGCGTCCAACGCCTTCGGTCTCGTCGGTTTCGAAGCCAACCTGCCGGGGGCGGGAAAACGGCCATTATCGTCGATGTCACCGACCATCGTACTGAAGGACGGCACGCCGGTGCTGGTGACGGGCTCGCCCGGTGGCAGCCGCATCATCTCGACGGTGCTGCAGGTGATCGTCAATGTGCTCGACTACAACATGGACGTCGCTGCCGCAGTGGCAGCGCCGCGGCTGCACCATCAATGGCTGCCGGATGAGGTCAAGGTCGAGCGCGGCTTTAATGACGATGTGCTCACTGAGTTGAAGGCGAAGGGCCATCGCATCGTGGAATCGATGGGCTATTCTTCGGCCAATTCGATTGTCGTGACGCCGAACGGATTGCTCGGCGCCCCCGATCCCCGCACCCGAGGCGCGGAGGCGGCGGGACAATAGAGAGATTCACGGAAGGGGCCTTGGATCTTGCGAAAATGGATCGCTGTCGGGCTTGTCTTGCTGGCCCTGGTCGCGTCGACGATCATCTTCCGGCCCGGTCGCGCGCTTCGCACCGCGACCGGCTATGTCGCCCATAACGTCTGCTCGAAGATGTTCGTCTCCGGTCTCGATCCGCAAGCCGTGTTTTCTGAAACCATCGCTCGCGACAGCCTTCGCCGGCTGCGCCCGCTCTTGAGCTATCATCTCGACCGCGCGGCCAAGACCGTCGATGTGTCGGTGGCAGGCCTGTTCGGCAGCCGCGCCGCGTCTCATGAAGGTTTTGGCTGCGTCATGCTATTCGGGTCGGAACAACCCTACCTGCTCCGAAGCGACGTCGAGGCCCTGAAGACGCCGAAAACGCCGCCGCTGCTTGCCGAGATCGCCGGACCTGCCGTCGTCGAGCCGACCGATCCCGCATTAAGGGCCGCGCTCGATCATGCCTTCGAGGAGCCCGAAGCGCCGCCGTTTCGCCGGACCAAGGCGATCGTCGTGGTGCGCGATGGAAGCGTGATTGCCGAGCGCTATGCCAAGGGCGTCGGCATCGACACCCAGCTGCTTGGATTTTCCATGACCAAATCCGTGATCAACGCGCTGATCGGCATCATGACCCAGCAGGGCCTCGTCAGCCCCTCGATCCCCGCGCCGATACCGGAGTGGCGCGCCGCATCCGATCCGCGCCACGTGATCGAAATCGAGCACCTCCTGCGCATGACGACCGGTCTCGCGCTCGACGAGACCAATAGCGGCTTCGATCCTTCAAACCAGATGCTGTACCTGCATAGCGATATGGCGGGCTTCGCCGCGAAGGCTCCGCTGATCGCGCCACCGGGCACCCGCTGGGCCTATTCAAGTTCGACCACGCAGCTCTTGGCGCGGATCATCCGCGATGCGGTCGGCGGTCCCGAACAGACGCTGGCGTTCGCGTGGCGCGAGCTGTTCAACCCATTGGGCATGCGCGAGGTGACGCTCGAATTCGATGGCGTCGGCACGTTGCAGGGATCGATGTACATGCTGGCCAGCGCCCGCGACTGGGCGCGGTTCGGCCTGCTCTATCTGAACGACGGCGTGCTCGGCGGCAAACGCATTCTGCACGAAGACTGGGTGGATTTTTCCGCCGCCGCGACGCTGGATACGAACTATGGCGCAGGCTTCTGGACCAATCGCAGCGAGCACCAACATGCCAAAGGCCTTGTGCGGCTCGGCATTCCCCGCGATGCCTTCTTTGCCTCCGGCGACCAAGGCCAGCGGGTCGTCATCATCCCCTCCCAGCACATGGTCGTGGTTCGCCTCGGCGACGCCACCGATCTCACCGGCGATATTCGCGGCCTCGGGCGGCTGGTCAAAGAGGCGATCGCGGCAACGCAGCAGTGATTTCTTGCTCAGCGCCCCACCGTGTACGGCCCGCCCTTCTCCAAAGCGCGCGCATAGGCCGGGCGAACATGGATCCGCTCCAGGAACGCCATCGCCCTGGGATGACCCTGCTCCAGGCCGCCACGCGCCGCGGCTGCTTCCAGCGGAAAACTCATCTGTATGTCAGCGGCGGTGAAATCATTGCCGGCGAACCATGGGCTCTTGCCGAGTTCGCCTTCCCAGAACGCCATATGCTGCTTGAGCTGCGGGTTGACCAGCGTGCTCAGCGCCTGATTGGAAACTTTCCGCACCAGTGGACGCAGCAGCGCCGGCGCGCGTTTCGGCATCAGCGTGAACAATAGCTTCAGGAGCAGCGGCGGCATCGCCGAGCCTTCCGCATAGTGCAGCCAATAGCTGTAACGCAGCCGTTCCGGCGTATCCGGAGGCGGAATCAATCGGCCGTTGCCGTAGGTGCCGAGGAGATATTCGACGATCGCGCCCGACTCCGCGATGATGTTGCCGTTGTCGGCAACGACCGGCGACTTGCCGAGCGGATGGATGTCGCGCAGCTCTTTTGGCGCCCGCATGTCGGGCTGACGCTGATAGCGGACGATCTCGTAAGGCAAGCCCAGCTCTTCGAGGAGCCACAGCACCCGCTGCGAGCGCGAATTGTTGAGATGATGAACCGTCAGCATGGGCGTCCCCCTGGATGGCGCGTCGCGCCGCGTTTGGTGCCAGCCGGGCGCAGCAAAGTCGAGGGCTCAAGGCGCGGCATGTTTTACCCGGGTGTTATTTACACCGCTAAATTACCCGGGTAATATCTACGCCGAATTTGAAAGGGGCTGCCGTGAACCCAAAGCCTGACGCCACCATCGCTTTCGAAGGCGACCGCACTATCGCGTCTGGCGATCTGCGCGAGGTCGCGCGCGCGGCCAAAGAGCGGCTCGACCGGCGCAAGGACGCCGCGATCCTGATCTTTGACGCCGCGACCAGCGCGCCGATCGATATCGATTTTCGCGGCAGCGTCCCCGATGTGCTGGCGCGATTGCCGCAGACGGCTAAAGCGCCGGCGGAAACGGATCAAGCGGCGCCGCCCGCAGCGCGTGGTCCCGGCC
>JBATYU010000510.1:0-2770 GCA_049674245.1 Bradyrhizobium sp.
ATAGCGCTCGGCGCTCGCGGCGCCACCGCCTGCCATTTCCCGCGGGTTCCTTCATTGAAGGCTTTCGGACGCCGGCCACGTGCAAGCCGCATCGCTGCGATCGGCCGGCATCCGAAACCCTCAACAAAAGCTGACATCCGGGCCACGCGCCAGCATGTCCGTTAAGTGCCCAGATTCGGACGTCTGGTGAGTGAGCCTCACTCCTTCATAGAAACGAATAAGCAGCACGAGAAACGAATAAGCAGAACCCTGATAGGGAGGACGTTTCCAAATGGTATTTCCATACAAGATTCGCTTGCGGGCAGATTGGATCGCCGTCATCCTGGCGTTGTCGGCAAGACTGCCGGCAATGAATGACCGGCACCACAGAAGCTCGCCGGAAATAGGCCGGTAATGCCGGCCCTTACGAAAAGGGGAGGAAATCTATGAGAGAGCAGTTGCGGCATTTCCGGCTTGGCGTAATCGGCGCGATGAGCGTCGCTTGCATGCTGGCTACCGCGCCGGTGTCGAATGCGGCCGGGCTGACGGCCCCTGTCGCCACGACGACCGGCACCTATCAGGGCCTAATGAACTTCCAGGAACTACCGGGAGATCCGGCGAGCGGAGTGAACGTCTTCTTCGGTATCCGCTACGGCCAGGCGCCGGTAGGCACGTTGCGCTGGAAGCCGCCCCAGGCGCCCAATCCCGGCCAGGGATCGATCGTCGCGGCAACACCCGGACACACCTGCACGCAGGGACGGGCAACCGATTCCGAGGATTGCTTGTTCCTCAATGTCTATACTCCGTCCACCGCCACGGCGAGGTCCAGGCTGCCGGTTTTCATATGGATTCACGGCGGCGCGCTCGTCAACGGCGCCGGGTCTGACTACGACCCGTCGGTGATGGTGGCCGACAACGACATCATCGTCGTCACGATCAACTACCGCCTCGGGAGCCTCGGCTTCCTCGCAGCCAGCGTGCTGGCGGCGACCGCGCCCAATGCCTTTCAGAACGTCGGCGACGCCGGCAACTACGGTTTCATGGACCAACAATTCGCGATGGCCTGGGTCCAGGACAACATTGCGGCTTTCGGCGGTGATCGGGAGGCGGTGACGATCGGCGGCGAATCAGCCGGCGGTCTCAGCGTCTCGTCGCATCTTGCCTCCACGAACACCTTCCGGGGCCTCACCGGCCGGGATCTGTTCGGCGGTGCGATCATCGAGAGCGGCGCGTACATGTATCATGACGTGCCATCACTCGCCACTTACCAGACCCTTAGCAACACTTTCGCTCAGCAAGACGCCAACCAATTCTGCGGCGGCGTCTTGACCTTGGCCTGCCTCCAGGGACTGACTGCAGCGCAAGTCTTCGCGAATGAAAGGGACTTCGGCGGCTTCGGTATCACGCCCAATTTCGGCACGAAAATCCTGCCGCTCGGCCTCCATGCGGCCTTCTCGACCGGCCAGTTCAACCATGTTCCGGTGCTCCAGGGTACCAACGCCAATGAAGGCCGGCTGTTCGAGCCGAGCTTCTTTCCAGCTGCGGTCACCGCTCCCAGCGGTAACCACAACCCTGCGGCAATCTTCGCCGCCGGCGGCCCGGCGAGCTTCGACCTTCAGGTCCCGAACGTTCTCTGTGCGACGCCGCAGTTCATCGGCACGCCGGCGACCTGCACCTACTTGCAGGAGATCCAGTTCTTTCTTCAAACCCTCGTGACGGCCACACCGTCCACACAGGGGCCGACCTCGCCGTTCACCCAGGCAGTCGTCGCCGCCTCGGCGACGGCGGCAAGCGAATACCCGATCGCCAATTTCCACAACCTGGTTCCGCAGACAACCTCGTCGATCCCGAACCTCAACAACAACTTTGGCGGCGGCAACGTCGATGAAGCGCTCTCGCAGATCTTCACCGACTTCGTGTTCGCCTGTAACGGTTTTGATTCAAACAGCGACCTGTCCAAGCGAACCCGGGTCTTTGCTTACGAGTTCAACGATCCAAATGCCCCGGCCTTGGGCCAGGCCGGCGTCCCAGGTCCGGGGGCGAATGGCTCAGGCTTCACGACGGCTTCGCAGCACGCAGCCGAACTCCAATACATCTTCAACTTCGGCGCGGCGTTCACCCCCGCGCAAGCGACGCTGGCGACCGACATGAAGACCTACTGGGCCAATTTCGTGAAGACCGGCGATCCGAACCTCAGGGGTTTTGACGGCAGGGATCTTTTCACCTTTGTCGACCTCAGGGCACGGCACGCCCAGCCGCCGTTCTGGCCGAACTTCCGTGCCCACGACGACGACGATCAGAGGGTCCAGTCGCTCACACCGCAAGGGATGCTCACGCCGCGAGGGCCGCATCCGTTCGACACCTTCAGGACCGACCATTTCTGCGCTACCTGGCAGCCGCTACTCACCAATGAGCCGGAGCAACCCTGATCTAAACTCCGATCGGCGATCGGCACGCGAAAGCAATCGATTGCAAGAGCATCGAAAGCCCTGCCTCACGGCAGGGCTTTTTTTGGGGGGCGCCAGGCTTAGGGCGGAGCACTATGACGGCGCGATTCGGTTGGGGTGGTAGCCGAACAATGACTTGGAGGTGAGAGAGGCCAGACTTCTGAAGCACTGCATTGAGGCTGCAGCCCTTACGCTTGCAACTCGACGCATGCCCGGAGGTCCGCTAATGGGTCAAACTGAGAAGAACTCGGTCTGAGCAAATGTATTCCGGGTTACCCTCGAAAGCACGTCGCTCGATGCAGTCGGCATGTCTCAAAGGTGCCAACAGCCTTCGCGGGCGATTT
>JBATYU010000511.1:0-2454 GCA_049674245.1 Bradyrhizobium sp.
AGCAAAGCGACGAAGCAATCCATTCTTTTTCAGCGACATCCATGGATTGCTTCGCTTCGCTCGCAATGACGGAAGAGGCCGCCTGCGCGCGGGTCCCCCGCGAAATCCGAATGGCTCGCGGCATTGCATCAATGCCCGCGATGCCTAATTTTTCAGGATCTGTCATCTGCCGAAAGCAACAACATGAGCGCGTCGACCAAACTCTTCGGGCCCTTCAAGCTTGGCCCGCTCACGCTGCCTAACCGCTTCGTGATGGCGCCGCTGACGCGCAACCGCGCCGTGCCGCCCGGCATGGTGCCGAGTCCCCTGGCAATAGAATATTACGGGCAACGCGCATCGGCCGGCCTGCTCATCACCGAGGCCAGTCAGGTCTCGCAGCAAGGCCAAGGCTATCAGGACACGCCCGGCATCTACTCGAAAGAACAGGTTGCAGGCTGGCGCAAGGTGGCCGACCGCGTGCATGAACGCGGTGGGCGTATCTTCATCCAGATCTGGCATGTCGGGCGCATCTCGCACACCTCGTTGCAACCGGGTGGCGGCGCGCCGGTCGCCCCATCCGCGATCCGCGCCAAGGGCAAGACGTTTGTCAACGGCACATTCACCGACATCTCCGAACCGCGTGCGCTGGCATTGCAAGAAATTCCCGGGATCATCGAGGATTTCAAGCGCGGCACCGCGAATGCGCTGGCCGCCGGATTCGACGGCGTCGAGATCCATGGCGCCAACGGCTATCTGCTCGATCAGTTCGCGAAAGACGGCAGCAACAAGCGCACCGATGCTTATGGCGGATCAATTGAGAACCGCGCCAGGCTGATGCTCGAGGTTTCGAAGGTCGTGGCTGCCGAGGCCGGCGCGGATCGAACCGGTATTCGCATTTCGCCGGTGACGCCGGCCAATGATGTATCCGACTCGAACCCGCAGCCGCTGTTCGATTACATCGTCGATCATCTCAACGCGCTGAAACTCACCTACATCCATGTCATCGAAGGCGCGACCGGCGGCCCGCGCGACATCGCGCCGTTCGATTACGGAAGTTTGCGCAAGCGCTTCAAGGGCGCCTATGTCGCCAACAACGGCTACGACTTCGAGCTCGCTACAAAAGTGCTTACGGAAGGCGCGGCGGATTTGATCGCGTTCGGCAAGTCCTTCATCGCCAATCCCGACCTGGTCGAACGCTTGAGGCAGGGCGCGCCGCTCAACGAGTGGGACAAGGCGACCTTCTATGGCGGCGGCGCCAAGGGCTATACGGATTATCCGACGCTGGAAGCGGCGGAGGCGGCGCAGTAGACGCGCCGACCCCACCACATCGTCATTCCGGGATGGTCCGAAGGACCAGACCTCAGATGTGCAATTGCACATCGGGGAATCTCGAGATTCCGGGTTCGATGCGGAGCCTGTCATCGGGCCGGCCAACAGGCCGGACCCGTTGGCACCGCCCCGGAATGACGATTTTATAGTAATGTCCCGGCATGACCCAGCACACTGCCGAGGACACCGTTCGCCGCGCGACCACCGCCTTCAATTCCGGCGAGCGTGAGGAGGCACGCAGGCTGTGCGAAGAGGGCTTGAGCCGCGAGCCCGGCGAGCCCATGCTCAATCATCTCCTGGCCGCGGTGTTGTTTTCTCAAGGTGAAATTCAACCGGCCCGCGGCCATATCGAGACCAGCCTTGCAAAACGCTCCGGAAATGCCGCCGCGCATCTGCTCGCCGCGCGTATTGCACGCGCGGCAAAGGATTTTGACGCAGCACTTGCACATCTGGACCAGGCGATCGCGATTGCGCCGCAACGGGAAGTATTTCTCGAGAAGGCGCGAACGCTCGACCAGGCAAGTTCTTCCCAAGTAAGCCTGCGACCGCAGGCGCGCGAAGCTTGGCGTGCCATTCTGGACGTCGTTCCGCAAAACGCCGAAGCCGCGGCACGGCTCGGACGGTTGGCATGGGAGGACGGTGACCACGCCACCGCCGTGTCCTTGCTCGAGCGCGCCACATCAGGCGACGCACCCGCCTCGGTGTGGTTCGATCTCGGCCTCACCCGCCAGGATTTGCGCGACTATCACGGCGCCGCCATCGCCAACCGCAAGGCGACCGACCTAAAGCCTGATCATGCCGAGGCCGCGCTCAATCTCGGTATCGTGCTGCAGGAGCTAGGCGACCTCGACGGCGCGATGCGCGCCTACGCGCAAGCCTATCGCCTGCGTCCAAAAATGTTCGGCAGCATCGCGATGGCGCTGACCTCGGCGTCCCATGGCCGGTTGTGGCTCGATGAAGCATCGCTGCACCGCGCGCTTGGCGACTAGAACATTTTCCAGTTCAGGGCTTCATCCTTCGAGACGCGCGCAAGTGCGCGCTCCTCAGGATGAGGTCTTAAACCCTCATGGTGAGGAGCGCGGCAACGCCGCGCGTCTCGAACCACGAGGCCACAGGATACACCGTCATGATTCAAGTGGAATCCGG
>JBATYU010000512.1:0-7076 GCA_049674245.1 Bradyrhizobium sp.
CCGTTAGCGCCAGCGCCGCGACCGTCACCATGGCCGCGGTGCGGCCAATCGACGAAAACACACCTTTTCGGGCAAACATCTCAATATCCTCCGTGGTAGCCAGCCCTTTCGGCCTCTGGTACCTAACCCCCAATGCTCATGTTAGGTTCCCTTGCCTGAATGCGAGCCAGTGTGAACTTCTGAACCACCACACCAGAGGATCGATGGCGAAATCGTGATCCCGAAATCGGGATGTTCGGCGCTGATGGACCGTACAGGTTTCATGCGCCACAATGCGCCTGCCGAAGGCACCAGGCGCCACACAATCAGCAACGACCGCATGGGCATCTCTATGCCGGTCCGGTCCCGGCATAGTCAGATGCTTATAACCAAGACCACAGTTGCAAGGTGCATGTTGGCCTTATTGTTGGGCCCGATGGCGCTGACATGTGTTGGCGCGGCAAACGGCCAAGCGGCCGACGAAGCCAGGCAACCGGTCGCGATCCAGTTCTCCTACGACCGTCCGCTCGAATCCAGCATGGCTCCTTTTGTGGTGGCGCAGGACCACGGCCTCTTCAGCGCGGAGGGGCTCGCGGTCGGTACCAATATCGCCAACGGATCGCCGGAGGCGATCGCGCGCGTCGCCTCGGGTGCCAGCGACCTCGCGATGATCGACATCAACGAGCTGATCCGCTTTCGCGACCAGGCCAATGCGCCGCCGGTCAAGGCGGTGTTCGTGTTGTTCAACGAGTCGCCCTACGCGTTCGTCGCCCGCAAAAGCCGGGGCATCCACGCGCTCTCCGACCTCGAAGGCAAGACGGTCGGCGTCGCCGACAGCGATTTCTCGATCCGGATGTGGCCGGCCTTGGCGCGACAGAACGGAATCAAGATCGCGAACGTGAAACTGAACAGGATAAGCGCGGCGGTGCGCGAGCCGATCCTATCGGCCGGACAGGTCGACGCGGTCGCAGGCTTCTCCTATCTGGCCGCGGTCAATCTGCGCGATCGCGGCGTACCGGCGAGCGACCTTACGGTGCTGCGATACGCTGACTATGGCTGCGAGGCCTATGGCTTTGCCGTGATCGTCAATCCAGCGCTCGCAGCCGCCAAGCCCGAGGCGATCAAGGGCTTTGTCCGCGCGGTGATCGCCGGCACGCATCTCACCATCAAGGATCCGGAGCGCGCGGTGGACGAGGTCGTGAGCCGGATGGACGGCGGGACGCGCGATCTCGAACTGGAGCGGCTCGCCGCCGTGGTTTCCGACAACATCCTGACCGGCGAGGTCAAGCGCAATGGGCTCGGCGGCGTCGACCCTGCCCGCCTCGAGCGCTCGATCGACCAGATCGGCGAGGAGCACAAATTCAGGAAGCGGCCGGCCGCGGCGGACATTTTCGACGATTCCTTCCTGCCTCCCGTCGCCGGCCGGCTGATGAATTAGGGCATGATCCGGAAAAGTGCAGGCCGGTTTTCCGGAAAGATCATGCCCAAACAACAGCCCGAACGCGCGGTAGCGATTCCACTTCAAGCTATCGCGCTTCGAGTACCGCTCGATCGGTAAAAGTGAGCAACGGTTTTGGTCCGGCCGCGCGGCTCAAATTATTGAATCGGCCTGTATCTCCGCGGCGATCCCTGATTAAAATGGGCCCTGCGATACCTTTCAGCTGCGCCGGCCCCTCAACGCATGTCCCTGCTCCGCCTCTATACCCGCGTTCTCCAGCTGCTCGGCAAAGAGGCGCGGCTGGGCTGGATTCTTGCCGGCGCCAACTTGGCCCTCGCCGGCGCGCAATTCGCCGAACCGGTCTTGTTCGGCCGCATCGTCGATGTGCTGTCCGGCAAGCCATCGACAGGCTTCTTGGCGTCGTCATCGCCCTGGCCGCTGTTGCTGGCCTGGGTCGCGTTCGGCCTGTTCACCGTTGGGTGCAGCGCGGCGGTGGCGTTGCATGCCGACCGGCTGGCGCACC
Organism: Bradyrhizobium sp.; assembly: GCA_049674245.1. Taxonomy (GTDB): domain Bacteria; phylum Pseudomonadota; class Alphaproteobacteria; order Rhizobiales; family Xanthobacteraceae; genus Bradyrhizobium. The sequence continues at coordinate 1,941 of JBATYU010000512.1, forward strand.
GCCAGCGCCAGGCGGTACTGACGAGCTATTTCGAGCACATCATGCAGCTGCCGGTGACCTTCCACACCAGCACCCATTCCGGCCGGCTGATGAAGGTGATGCTCAACGGCACCGACTCCTTGTGGCGGCTGTGGCTCGGATTCTTCCGCGAGCATTTCGCCGCGATCATGTCGGTGGTCGTGCTGCTGCCGCTGTCGCTCTACATCAACTGGCGGCTGGCGATCCTGCTGTTCCTGCTGTGCGTGGTGTTCACGGTGCTGACCACGCTGGTGGTGCGCAAGACCTATGGCATGCAGAGCGAGGTCGAGGAGCATTACAGCGATCTCTCCGCGCGCGCTTCCGACGCGCTCGGCAATGTGGCGCTGGTGCAAAGCTTTGTGCGGATCGACGCCGAGGTGCAGGGCCTGCGCTTCGTCGCCGACAATCTCCTGGCCGCGCAGATGCCGGTGTTGTCGTGGTGGGCGCTCGTCACCGTTGTCACGCGTGCTTCCACCACGATCACCGTGCTCGCGATCTTCACCGTCGGCATCGCGCTGCACGGGCAGGGCTTAACCTCGGTCGGCGAGATCGTGATGTTCGTCGCTTTCGCCACCATGCTGATCCAGAAACTCGAGCAGGTCGTCGGCTTCATCAACAATGTCTTCATGGAAGCACCGCGCCTAAAGGAATTCTTCCACGTGCTGGATGCGGTGCCCGCGGTCCGCGACCGCCCCGACGCGATCGATACCGGGCGGCTCGCAGGGCTGGTCGAATTCAACGACGTCTCGTTCTCCTATGACGGCAAGCGCCCGGCGGTCGAAGACCTCTCCTTCAGCGCGCTGCCCGGCCAGACCATCGCGCTGGTCGGACCGACCGGCGCCGGCAAATCGACCGCGATCGCGCTGTTGCATCGCGCGTTCGACCCGCAGTCCGGCTTCATCAAGATCGACGGCATGGATGTGCGCGGGCTCCAACTGACGGCGCTACGGCGGAACATCGGCGTGGTGTTTCAGGAGGCGCTATTGTTCAACCGCTCGATCGCAAGCAACCTGCGCGTCGGCAAGCCTGATGCCACCGACGAGGAGCTGCGGGTCGCAGCGGCCCGCGCCCAAGCGCTGGAATTCATCGAGCGCAGCGAGCATAAATTCGACACCCAGGCGGGCGAACGCGGACGGATGCTGTCCGGCGGCGAACGCCAGCGGCTGTCGATCGCCCGCGCGTTATTGAAGGATCCGCCGATCCTGATCCTCGACGAGGCGACCAGCGCGCTCGACGCGGTTACCGAGGCGAAAGTCAACGCCGCGCTCGACGAGGTGATGAAGGGGCGCACCACATTCGTGATCGCCCACCGGCTCTCGACCATTCGCAACGCCACGCGCATCCTGGTGTTCGACGCCGGTCGCGTGATCGAAAGCGGAACTTTCGATGAACTGGTGGCCAAGGGCGGCCGGTTCGCGGAACTCGCTCGCGCGCAATTCATGGTGCACGCAGGCGCGCAAGCGACCGCTTTCCGAAGTTCGCCTACGCCAGCAGCGCCGTGAGGACGAACTGCGGAAAAACGAAAGCACTTGCAAAATCATGATTCTGGAGCCGCTGCTGGCGGCGCCAACGCCGATGTCAAGATTTAGGTTCGCCGAAATTCAGCCCATTTCGTTGTTGAATTAATCGCCGGAAACCTCTGTTCTGGACCGGCAAGCCGGTATAGGTTTGCGCCCGCCGTAACCGACGGCGCCGGACACGCTTGAAACCCGAACTTCACATGTCAGGACCTCCTTTTCCAAAGGTGGGTCTCAGAGGACCGGAATCGGATAGTGCATTTTCCTCTCCCGTTGCGTCGCAAGTCGCCGCTGAACTGGATCGTTGTCGTCGTGGCGCTTGCGGGTATCGTGCCGCGGCTCGCGCATGCGGAAGCGCGATTGGTGATCGAAGCCGACAGCGGCAGGGTGCTAGAGGCCGAGAATGCGACGGTGCCGTGGTATCCGGCTTCGGTCACCAAGCTGATGACGGCCTATGTCACGCTCAAGGCCGTCAAGGACGGCAAGATCACGCTCGATACGTTATTCACGGTATCGCCGGTCGCGGCCTCGCAATCGCCATCGAAGATGGGATTTCGGCCCGGTACGCAAGTTACCGTCGACAACGCGCTGAAGATGATGCTGGTGAAATCGGCCAACGATATGGCCGTGGTGCTCGCCGAAGGCGTCGGCGGATCGGTCGACGGTTTTTCAGCCCAGATGAACCAAGCCGCGCAAAAACTCGGCATGACGCAGACCAGCTACGTCAACCCCAACGGGCTGCCGGCGGACGGCCAGATCACCTCGGCGCGCGATCTTGCGATTCTGGCGCGCGCCATCATTCACGACCTGCCGGAATACGAATATTTCGTCCATATCCCCTCGATCCGCTACGGACGCAAGATCACACAAAACTTCAACCGGCTGATCGGGCGCTATCCGGGTGCCGACGGCTTCAAGACCGGCTTCATCTGCGCTTCCGGCTACAATCTGGTGGCGTCCGCCACCCGCGACGGAAAGCGGCTGATCGCGGTGGTGCTCGGCGCCTCCTCCGGCACCATGCGCGCGGTGCGGGCTGCGCAGCTGTTGGATCGCGGCTTCGCCAATAACGGGCTGGCGTGGCTGCGGCCTTCGCTCGGCATCGTCAACAATCTGGTGCCGATCGATGCTTCGCCGCCGAACCTGCGCGACGAGACGTGTGGCGGCAGGCACCACAAGCCCGCCAGCGATGAGGACGATGCAGGCATCGTCGCCAGCAACGCCGGGGCATCCAGCAGCGGGGAGACCGGCGTGACCTTCTTCGCCGCCGGGCTGCAGGCACCGCTGCCGAAGCCATCGGAATGGCTGGCCGCGTCGCCCGCGCCGTCCGAGCCGATCCCGGTCTATACCGGTCCGACCAAGAGCGGCGCCGCATTGATCGCCGCGGTCGCGAGCGACTCCGAAAAGCAGACGACGAGGCGCGGCAAGAGGTCGCGCGTCGCGGCGAAAAGGCCGGATGCTTCGGCCGAGGCAAAATCCGATGCAAAACCTCCGGTCAGGCACGCCAACGCCAGGCCGGACGCCAAGCCCGCGGCAGCGACCGAGGCAAAGCCGGCAAAGCCCAAGACCGCGGCAAAGCCTTCCAAGCCCAAGAGCACCAGCGGCGAGACCAAACCGGCTGGTTAACAGGCTTTGTCCACCCATTTGAAAGCGGCTTCGGGCCGGCTCGTGCCCGCTTTCCGAAGTTCGTCGTGGCAGCGCCCGGCTTGCCATGGGCGGCTTGCTTGCTCAATACTGCCCTAAACAAGACGTCCCGTCCTGATGAGCGGGGCAAATCGAACGGAGGGGAAGTACCATGGAGCGAATCTGGCTCAAGCAATATCCGGCCGGCGTGCCCGCCGATATCGACGTCACCCAGTACTCATCGCTCGTCGAGCTATTGGAAGAAAGCTTTGCGAAGTTCCGTGACCGCAAGGCTTTCATCTGCATGGACAAATCGATCAGCTACGGCGACCTCGACGAAATGTCCACCGCGCTCGCCGCTTATCTGCAAAGCAAGGGCCTGCAGAAGGGCGCGCGGGTCGCGCTGATGATGCCGAACGTCCTGCAATATCCGATATCGACCGCCGCGGTGCTACGCGCGGGCTATACGGTGGTGAACGTCAACCCGCTCTACACCCCGCGCGAGCTCGAGCATCAGCTCAAGGATTCCGGCGCCGAGGCGATCGTCGTGCTGGAGAATTTCGCGACCACCGTGCAGCAGGTGATGGGCAAGACCTCGCTCAAGCACGTCATCGTCGGCAGCATGGGCGACCTGCTCGGCCTCAAGGGCGTGATCGTCAATTTGGTGGTGCGGCGGGTGAAAAAGATGGTGCCGCCCTATTCGATTCCGCGCGCCACCGCCTTTAACGACGCGATCGCCGCCGGCCGCGGCATGAAATTCAACAAGCCGAAGCTCAAGCCCGACGACGTCGCCTTCCTGCAATATACCGGCGGCACCACCGGCGTCTCCAAGGGAGCGACGCTGCTCCACCGCAACATCGTCGCCAATATGCTGCAGAACGACGCCTGGCTGCAGCCGGCAATGGCGCTCCCCCCGCATGTCGACCAGCTCTTCATCGTCTGCGCGCTGCCGCTCTACCACATCTTCGCGCTGACCGCGTGCTACCTGCTGGCGGTGCGCGCCGGCGGTGTCAATCTTCTGATCCCCAATCCGCGCGACATGGCAGGCTTCGTCAAGGAGCTGTCGAAATACCAGGTCAACAGCTTCCCGGCGGTCAACACGCTCTATAACGGCCTGCTGCACACGCCCGGTTTCGACAAGATCGATTTCTCCAAGCTCAAGATTTCGAACGGCGGCGGCATGGCGACGCAAAAACCGGTCGCCGAGAAATGGCTGGCGGTGACCGGCTGCCCGCTGTCCGAAGGCTACGGGTTGTCGGAGACGTCGCCGACGCTGACCTGCAACCCGGCAACCGCCAACGAGTTCTCGGGCACGATCGGCATTCCCGTGCCCTCGACCTATCTCTCGATCCGCGACGATGACGGCAACGAAGTGCCGCTCGGCCAGGCCGGCGAAATCTGCGCCAAGGGCCCGCAGGTGATGGCCGGCTACTGGAACAGGCCGGACGAAACCGCGCAGGTGATGACCCCGGACGGCTATTTCCGCACCGGCGACATCGGCGTAATGGACGAGAGAGGCTACACCAAGATCGTCGACCGCAAGAAGGACATGATCCTGGTGTCGGGCTTCAACGTCTACCCGAACGAGGTCGAGGAAGTGATCGCAAGCCATCCCGGCGTGCTCGAATGCGCCGTGATCGGCGTGCGGGATGCCAAATCCGGCGAGGCGGTCAAGGCCTTCATCGTCAGGAAGGACCCGAGCCTCACCGCCGAGGAGGTGATCAAGTTCTGCGGCACGCAGCTTACCGCCTACAAGGTGCCGAAGCAGATCGAGTTCAGGACCGACCTGCCGAAGACCAATGTCGGCAAGATCCTGCGCCGCGAATTGCGCGACGAGAAGGCGGCGGCGGCCTGAGGCGGGCCGCCCCCGTCATTGCGAAGAGCAACTCCCACTCAGTCATTCCGGGATGGTCCCAACGGGTCGCGCGAATGCGCGCCCCCGACGAGCGCAATAGCGCTCGCGCTGAGATGACAGGCTCCG
>JBATYU010000513.1:0-2015 GCA_049674245.1 Bradyrhizobium sp.
GCCTTTTCCGGATTCTTGCGCGGGGTGCGCTTCGCGACACCGGCGGCGTCGAGGAAACGCATTACGCGATCGGACGGCTGCGCGCCCTTGGCGAGCCAGGACTTGACCTTGTCCATGTCGAGCTTCAGCCGCGCCTCGTTGTCCTTTGGCAGCAGCGGATTGAAATGGCCGAGCCGCTCGATGAAGCGGCCGTCGCGCGGAAAGCGCGAATCGGCGGCGACGACGTGATAGACCGGACGTTTCTTGGTGCCTGCGCGAGCAAGGCGGATAACAACTGGCATTTAGTTCTCCTGAGTTGCGTAAGTAGCGTTTGCTGTTAGCCGTCATTGCGAGGAGCGAAGCGACGAAGCAATCCAGTCTTGCTTGTGGCTCTGGATTGCTTCGCTAGCGCTCGCAATGACGGAATCCTCATTTCTTCTTCCCCGGAAAACCGCCGAGCCCCGGCAAGGTCGGCTTGCCGGATAGCCCGGTCAGCCCGGGCAGGTTCGGCAAGCCGGTGCGAAGGCCTGCGGGCAAATCTTTTGGCAGCGACGGCATCCCACCCGGTCCTGCGCCGGGCATTTTCTCGGCGAGCGCCTTCATCTGTTCCGGCGACGGCATGCCGCCGCCAAAGCCCATCGCCTGCGCGATGCCGGCCATCGGGCCGCGCTTGCCCGAACCCATGGCCTTCATCATGTCGGCCATGTTCCGATGCATCTTGAGGAGCTTGTTGACATCCTCAACCCTGACACCGGAGCCCGCGGCGATCCGCTTCTTGCGGCTGGCTTTCAGGATGTCCGGATTGCGGCGCTCCTGCCGCGTCATCGAATCGATCACCGCGACCTGGCGCTTTAAAATCTTGTCGTCGATCCCGGCGTTGGCGATCTGGTTTTTCATTTTGGCGATGCCGGGCATCATGCCCATCAGCCCAGAGATGCCGCCCATGTTCGCCATCTGCAGCAATTGCTCGCGCATATCGGCCAGGTCGAACTGGCCCTTGCGCATTTTCTCGGCGACGCGCGCAGCCTTTTCGGCATCGATATTGGCGGCGGCTTTCTCGACCAGCGATACCACGTCGCCCATGCCGAGAATGCGCCCGGCGATCCGGCTGGGGTGAAAGTCCTCCAGCGCGTCGGTCTTTTCACCGGTACCGATCAGCTTGATCGGCTTTCCCGTGACTGCGCGCATCGACAGCGCAGCACCACCGCGGCCATCGCCATCGACGCGGGTGAGCACGATGCCGGTGAGGCCGACGCGCTGGTCGAAGGCGCGGGCGAGGTTGACCGCGTCCTGGCCGGTCAGCGAATCCGCAACCAGCAGCACTTCATGCGGATTGGCCGTGCTTTTGATCGCAGCCGCCTCCGCCATCATTTCTTCGTCGAGCGTGGTGCGGCCGGCGGTGTCGAGCAGCACCACGTCGTAGCCGCCGAGCTTGCCGGCCTCCAGCGCGCGCTTTGCGATCTGCGGCGGCTGCTGCCCGGCCACGATCGGCAGCGTCGGGATATCCAGGTCGCGCCCGAGCACGGCGAGTTGTTCCATCGCCGCCGGACGATAGATGTCGAGCGAAGCCATCAGCACCTTGCGCTTGTCGCGCTGGGTCAGCCGCCGCGCCAATTTTGCGGTCGTGGTGGTTTTGCCGGAGCCCTGCAGGCCGACCATCATGATCGCGACCGGCGGCACGGCATTGAGGTCGATGCTCTGGCCGTCGGAGCCCAAGGTGGCGATCAGTTCGTCATGGACGATCTTCACCACCATCTGGCCGGGGGTCACCGACTTGACCACGGTGGCGCCGATCGCCTGCTCGCGGACTTTCTCGGTAAAACTTCTGACCACGTCGAGCGAAACGTCGGCCTCGAGCAGCGCGCGGCGCACCTCGCGCATCGCCGCATCGACGTCGGCCTCCGTCAGCGACCCGCGCCGCGTCAGCCGATCGAGAATGCCACCAAGCTTTTCCGACAGATTGTCGAACAATTCCGCTTTTCCTTCGTCGCTCAGTTCTCGGTCGTCATACCCCGCGGAAGCGGGGTATCCAGTAC
>JBATYU010000514.1:0-10548 GCA_049674245.1 Bradyrhizobium sp.
TAGGCCGTCATGATCGGCGCGCGCGTGCTGCCGCCCGTCGCCGGATCGCCCTCGCGCCGCCGATGTTCGGCAACGAGGCGTGAGCGCTTCTTGGGATCGCGGCGGGGCGCCGTCGTCGGTGGCTTGACGATCACTTCGACGGCGCCGCTGTTCGTCACCGCAAGCATGCCAAATCCGAGCCGGCGGCAGAGATTGCGATAGCGTGCGTCGCTCTCGCGGCCCTTGCCGCGCGCGGACATTTTGGCGGCAATCCAGACTTCGTCGCCGGCACAGGCGCGATCGACCGCCTGCAGGATGAGTTCGAGATTGAACGCAAGCTTTAGTTCGCCGATCACGACGATTGGGGGATCATCGCCGCTTAGCGCGACCAGATCGCAGCCGTCGATCTCGCCCTTGACCGTGAAGCCCAGGTTTTCCAGGAATCGTTTGACGGGCAGATAGAGCGCGGTTTCCAAGCCAAGACTCCGGCGCCGCGGATGCGGCCCGCGACTCAATGTCCTCAAGTCTAGCGGAAAATCCGCAAAGCGTCGGGCAGGTTGCTGAGCCTCGCAACTGACGCTCACCTATTGGGGAAGCGTGTAAGCATCAATCTGCCTCTTTAGCCGTTCGATCGAGCGGGCCGGATCGGCCTTTTCGACGCGGTTTTCGCCCTTCGCGATCCGCGACAACAGCAAGACGCCAATCGCCGGCGAGTGATGAATGGCATCCGCGAAATTGTCCAGATTGTGGCTGATGTCGCTATCGTCGCGGAAGTCGAACACCGAGACGTTCTGCAATTGTGCAAGCCGCTGCAAGGCATAAGCGCTGAAGCGGTAAAATGTCGAGAGCATGTCGGGTGCGCCGAAATCCCGCATCGCCGCGTACTGCACCATTGAGAAGGGCGGGAAATAGATCGTGAAATTCGTATCGGGATGGCCTTGAATGAATTGGAAGGCGTCCCGTTCGAAATTCCTGACCAACGCGTCATAGGAATAACCCACGCTGAACCGCTGGCCGTTTCCTGGAACCGAGTAGTATTTGTAAGCCGCGAGCGATCGTTTGGCGTTATAGCTTGAGGCGACAAGAGCGGGGTCGAATGTGTTCAGTTCGTTGGGATCATCGTTATCGTATTTGATGTAGCCGGCGCGCAGCAGGGCGTAACTGAGCCTTCGCAATGGCTTCCATGATCGCAGGATCGACCATACGGCCTCGCGGCCGGTTTCGAGGTTGAATAGATAGCCGGCCATTCCCTTCAGGTTCTTTCGATAGAGATCGGCCGGAAGGTAGGGCAGCGTATCGATCTCCGGGGAGTCGACGAACGTCATGTCGTTCATTTCCCAGAGCACTCGTCGCGGATGCCGGGTAAGGGCTATCCCGAGCACAAAATTTTGCTCGCGCGATGCCGCACCCGACATCACAAGCTTCACGGTATGCGTGCCAAGGTGCTCGTCGACTTCAGAACTGCGCACGTGTAACGCAATCGAGTCCCCCATGAAAACCGTATCGAATGTTTGGCTGCGAATGAGGCCGGCATTATGCATTCGCTCTTCGGACGGATATACCGGTCGATAGAATCGGGCCGGATGAAATATTTGCAGGGGGTCGACAACAAAATTGAAGCCGGCGACAACGCCAATCACACACAGCGCGACAACAAGAAACTTCGCTGCGGTCATTCCTCAGAACCTGAAATAGATGAATTCGCTATGCTTCTGGATTCCGAGGATGCCGAACGCCAGCAGGCATGCGGCGGCAAAGAACAATCCGGACGATGTGACATTATCGGCAAACGAGATACCGACCTTGCGGCTGGCATGATCATATCCGAGAAGCTGTTGCGTGTTGGGTGCGAAAAACGCAATAAGCCCGAATATGATCACATAGGCGGCCGCCAGGCGCTCGCGGTCGCCGTAGACGAAGAGGTCAGGCCTCGCCATCCGCCACACGATCGCAATTGCCGACGTGATGCTATCGGCGCGAAAGAATACCCAGGCGACCGCTACGGACAGAAACGTCAGCGCGAACGCAGCAATATTCGCAGGTCCCGCCAGCCCCCGCGGGATCTTGGCCCGTATCTGCTCCAGGCGTGATTGACGCAAAGATACGCCCCGTGCAGGACGCCCCATGCGACGAAAGTCCAGGCCGCTCCGTGCCAGAGGCCGCCAAGCGCCATGGTGATCATGAGGTTGACATAACGCAGCACGATGCCGCGCCGGTTGCCGCCAAGCGGGATATAAAGATAGTCGCGGAGAAATTGCGACAACGTCATATGCCAACGGCGCCAGAAATCGATGATGTTTTTTGCCTTGTAGGGCGAATTGAAATTGAGAGGCAGAAAGATGCCGAACATCAGCGAAATGCCAATTGCCATATCCGAATAGCCGGAAAAATCAAAATAGAGCTGGAACGTGTAGGCGAGGGCGCCGATCCATGCTTGGTCGAACGAAGGCGGCGTCGGTCCGAACGCAAGCGCGACAAATGGCTGGATGGCGTCCGCGATGCAGGTTTTCTTGAACAATCCGATCGAAAATATGATCAGTCCGCACCGCACCAAATGCGGATCGGGACGTTTCGAGCGTTCCTGCTCGAACTGCGGAATCACGTCCCTGTGGTGAAGGATCGGTCCCGCGATCAGATGCGGAAAATAGGTGACGAACAGGGCGTAGTAGGGCAATCGATAGCGCGCGACCTCGCCGCGATGGGCGTCGACCAAAAACGCGATTTGGGTGAAGGTGTAAAAGGAAATCCCGACCGGAAGCAGAATGTTCACGGTCAGTTGGGTCGAGACCAATGCATTCAGATTGGCGGCAAGGAAGCCGGCATATTTGAAATAGCCGAGCACAAGCAGGTCGCCGGCCACGCCGGCGCTCAGCGCCGCAAAACGCGCGGCCGAGCTCAGCTTTGCCCGGATCAACAGAGATCCGATCACATAGTTGAAGGCGATCGAGGCCAACAGGAGTGCAACGAACTGCCAGTTGCTGACGGAGTAGAACACCAGCGACGCCAGCGCGAGCCATACGACCGGCGACCAATTGCTGAACCTGCCCAGCAAAAAATATCCGGCCCATATAATCGGCAAAAACAGAAAGATGAACTGATAGGAGTTGAAGAGCATCGTGCCTCATTGGACCGAGAAAAACCTAACCGCCCAGGCGCGGATCATCAATGCATCCGCCCGATCGCTGTTTGGAACAAGGCGAAGAGGCAAGCTTCTCAAATCGTGCCATGTCGGAGGGGTGCGCCGGACGCCATCGCTTGAGGACAACTCCGGCTGGATCAAACCCGCCCGTTTACCGGCAGCAGCGCGCCGGTCACCGCGCTCGCCGCATCGCTGGCGAGAAACAGGATGACGTCGGCAAGTTCCTTGGGCGTGACCCATTTCGAAAAATCCGCTTTCGGCATGCCGGCGCGGTTGGCCGCGGTATCGATGGTCGACGGCAGCACCGCATTGACGGTGATCTTGCCCTTCAATTCCGCCGCAAGGGACTCGGTAAGGCGGTGGACGCCGGCTTTCGAGGCGGCGTAGGGGCCCATGCCGGAACCCGCCTGCAACGCGCCCATGGCGCCGATATTGATGATGCGGCCGGCGCCGGAGGCCATCAAATGCGGTATCGCCGAGCGCGAGGCATTCAGCGCGGTCAGCACGTTCAGCGCATACATGCGCTGCCAGGTTTTCGTATCGCCGTTGGCGACCGCCTCGAATGCAAAGCCGCCGGCGATATTGATCAGCGCATCACATCTGCCGAAATGCCCGACCGCCGCGTCGATCGCCTTTTTGGCTTGCCCCGCATCGGACAGATCGACGCCGCCGATCTCGATCCGGTTCGCTGTCGCCCGCGCCTGGGACGGGGCGTGATCGACACCCGCGACCCGGGCGCCGCGCGCCAGCGCCTGTTCCACGACAACCTTGCCAAGCGCGCCCAGGGCGCCGGTCACGACAACGACTTTTCCATCCATGATTGGGTCTCCGGCGCCGAGGACGCTCACACTACTGAAGCGAAATTCATTTGCAATGCTCCGAAAATCCGCATCCCAAGGCGACAGCGAAAGACCGAGGTGGCGGCGATCGGCTCGCCCTCGACCGCGGGGGGCTGTCGCAGAATGGAGAGGTCAAGATCGTGACTTTTTCCGCACCGGCCTGAGCTTGTACTGCGGAAGCGTTGCTGCGGCCGGATGATCGACGTCCTCAACCGGGGAATCGGCGGCCAGGAATCGCCGCAAGCGCGGTCGCGCTTTGAGTCCGACGTCATCGTCGAAGCGGCTGGGATGCGAACGTTGCAATCCAACCACCACGTATTAATACGGCTTTCGCGATATTCGATAAAATCTGCCGGACTTTTGTAAGTCGACGGCAGAATCATCCCGCTATACGTCAAGGCGTTCAATCCAGGGGTTCCATGATGAGGCATCTGTCGGACCACGGTTTACCGCTTGTTCAGCTTAAGGAGCAGCGGCGGGATTTGATTGTCGCGCTGCAAAATCGCAACGGCCCGGTCAGCGGCTGGGAGCTGATGCAGATTGCCGCGGTTCAGCAGGCGATCTCGGCGTTCGAGGACGTCATCGCCGACCTCGACGCGGAAATGGAAGCCGCGGCGTAACGAATTCGTTCAGGATTCGAGGTAGCGCGCCTTTAGCTGCGCGCGAGCCGGCGCGCCGAGATTTAGCCCGTCGCTGAAGTAGGTTTCGAGATCGCCATATTCTTCGGCAATCGCCTCGAAGGCGGCGGCCAGGAACGACGCCTCGACCGACCCCAGCACCTGTCTGACTTCATCGGGAAGGTCGCTGCTGGAATTGGGGTCGCGCCGGTAGAAATGGTTGGTAAGCAGATAATCGTCGGCGATCACGTCGTCGGGCACGCCGAGGGCATGCAGGATCAGCGCGCAGGCAAATCCGGTGCGATCCTTGCCGGCGCTGCAATGTATCACCAGCGGCGCGCGATCCTCCAGGAGATGGGCAAACAGGGTGCGGAAGCTCGGCGTGTTGTAGCGCACATAGTTGCGATAGGAATCGCGCATCACATCGACCGCATCGGCCGGCGACAGCGCACTGCCGGCCGCGACGCGGGCGCGCAAGGACGCAACCACGGTCGGCTCGATCGGCAACGAATGGACCGCGATTTCCCGGATGCCGCAGAGCGCGGTGCCCCGCTCTTCGGTGCCGCGAAAGTCGAACGCGCTTCTCACCCTGAGGCCGCGCAAGATCTCGATGTCGGCATCCGTGACATGGCCGAGATGATTGGAGCGGAAGATCTGCCGCCAGCGCACCGTGCGTCCATCGCGGGCGGCATAGCCGCCGAGATCGCGAAAATTGCTGGCGCCCTCGAGATTGAGGTGGCGGGCAGGGGAGTTTGACATCGGATAAGCTTAAGCCATGCTCTGCGCCGTAGAAATGACCGCGCTACGTTCGGGTGGAAGCTTTAGGGGGCAAACATGAATTGGCGCAAGACGATTATTTTGGCCGCGGCCATGTCGGCTGCAGGAACGCTGGCCGTCGTGCCGCGGGCTATGGCGCAGAGCTTCCAGACCTATCGCTGCGCCGACGGTACGCAGTTCATCGTCGCTTTTTACCCCTATGATACGCGCGCCTATATGCAGATCGACGGCAGACCTGTGACGCTTGCAAGGCGCCTTGCGCTGTCAGGCTCGCGCTACTCGGGAGGCGGCGTGACGCTGAGGATCACCAAGGCCGGCACCACGGTCAGGCGCGCGAGGCGGCGGGTCACGGTCTGCGAGCCTCTCTAAAGCAAAAGGGCCGAAACGATTTCGTTCCGACCCTTTTTCAGTCCTTGATATCCACCAAGCCGCGGCGCGCCGACGTCCGACTTGCGCCTGGCATCAGCTTTCCCATGTCGGCTTGGATGTCGGCCCGGACTTGGCTTCCTGGATGGCCGCCTCGTGGTACCAGCTGTCGCTGCAGAGAGCCTCGTTGAGACGGTAGTTGCCAAGCGTGCCCGCGGATTTCACTTCGTCGTAGCGACGTCCGCCGAGGGCCGCGCGACCCCCGGCCGGGAATTGGTAGATCTTGGCGGTGCCCTGATTCAAACTCGTACTCATCTCTCATTTCTCCTTGCGTCGGAGCGCTTGATCTCATGGTGCGCCCGACTCGTTCTCTTGTGGTTACTAAGTCCGATATCGTTCGCGCCCGCGCTGATGCAACATGATCAAAAGAAAATCATCGGATGTATAATTTGTAGGCATTTCCGGCTCTGCACCCTGCGAGGCAATGGGCAGATGATTAACGCTTGGGCCGGCGTGAAGGTTGCGGAACCGAACCGGTATTCTCCGCGGAAGTTGCCGATCATTGCCGCGTCTTTAATCGGGAGCGCCGGTCCGGCGTGAACTGCCGCAGAAAGGGGCGTAATTGCTGCCCTAAAGCGCGCATCTGGTCGCCCGCTGAAGGCGCGGACCGCGCTTCTATGCCACACCCTCACGGACGATCGACACCGCGGCTGCCGGACACCTTCGCGCGTGGATAAGTCCCGCAGTGCAGCGATCTGGCATTTTAATTGCTTGGAAAGCAGCGGCCGATGGTGGCCGGGTGCACCTGTGCGGATCAATAGGACTTGGCGCCCATTGTTCGCATGACCAACACAGAGAGAGCTCAATGACGAAGTACAGGCTCGAGTATATTTGGCTCGACGGATACACGCCGACACCGAACTTGCGCGGCAAAACACAGCTCAAGGATTTCGATTCATTTCCGACGCTGGAACAGCTTCCGCTGTGGGGTTTCGACGGAAGCTCGACCATGCAGGCCGAAGGCCACAATTCCGATTGCGTGCTGAAGCCGGTTGCGCTTTATCCCGACGCCGCGCGCACCAATGGCGTGCTGGTGATGTGCGAAGTCATGATGCCGGATGGCAAGACACCGCACGCCTCCAACAAGCGCGCCACCATCCTCGACGACGAGGGCGCCTGGTTTGGCTTCGAACAGGAATATTTCTTCTACAAGGACGGACGTCCGCTCGGCTTCCCGACATCGGGCTATCCGGCGCCGCAGGGTCCGTATTACACCGGCGTCGGCTACAAGAATGTCGGCGACGTCGCCCGCAAGATGGTGGAAGAGCATCTCGATCTCTGCCTCGCCGCCGGCATCAACCACGAAGGCATCAACGCCGAAGTGGCGAAGGGCCAGTGGGAATTCCAGATTTTTGGCAAAGGCTCCAAGACCGCCGCCGACCAGATGTGGATGGCCCGCTATCTGATGCTGCGCCTGACCGAAAAGTATGGCGTCGACATCGAATTCCACTGCAAGCCGCTCGGCGATACCGACTGGAACGGCTCCGGCATGCACGCCAACTTCTCCACCAAGTACATGCGTGAAGTCGGCGGCAAGGAGTATTTCGACAAGCTCATGGATGCGTTCAAGGCGAGCCGCGCCGATCACATCGCAGTCTACGGACCGGACAATCACATGCGCCTGACCGGCAAGCACGAGACCGCTTCGATCGATACCTTCACTTACGGTCTCGCCGACCGTGGCGCCTCGATCCGCGTGCCGCACTCCTTCGTCAACAACGGCTACAAGGGCTACCTGGAAGATCGCCGCCCGAACTCGCAGGGCGACCCCTACCAGATCGCCTCGCAGATCCTGAAGACGATCGCCTCGGTGCCGACCAGCGCGAAGGCTGCCGCTTAATCTAGGAGGGGCTGGGAGTCACTGGCTACAATCTGATCCGCCAAGGCCTCACCGCTTTGGCGGATCATTGTTTTTTCGTGACATGCTTCAAATCCGTTTTCCTGCATTATGAACCTCGCGGTCGCGCAGGTGCTGCGCGACGCCGGGTTAGAGCCTTGAATTTGCCGGAGCCTCGAAGCAACCTCTGCGCATCATGATAAGACGACTTTACGGGTTGGCATTCGTCGCGATGATCCTCGCGCTGGCTCCGGCGTCTGCGCACGCGCAATCCGCCGATCTCGTGCTGTGCGATAGGCTCGCGGCGGATGCGGCCGATCCCGACAAGCCGGCCGACATCAAGGGTGTGGCCGATGTGGCGCCGGCCGATATCGAAACCGCGATCAAGTTCTGCAAGAAGGCGGCCGGCACCTCGCGCCGCGCGATGTATGAACTCGGTCGCGCCTACGCCGCCAACCGGCAGATGCCCGAAGCTATCGCCGCCTGGCGCAGGGCGGCCGACAAAGGCTCCACCTCGGCGATGGTCGAGCTTGGCGTGCTCTATGGCACGGGCGCCGGCGTTACCAGGGATGAAGCCCAGGCCCGCAAACTGTTCGAGCATGCGGCGCAAGCCGGCAATCCCCGCGGCGTCAGCAATCTTGCCGCGCTTGGCGGCGGCGGTGGGGGCGCGCCGGCCGATCCGGCAAGATCAAGGGAGCTGCTCGCGAAAGCCGCCGAGACCAATGCCGAAGCGCAATATCAACTTGGCCTGATGCTGGCGGAGGGCACCGGCGGCGAAAAGGATGATGGGCGGGCGCGGGCGCTGTTTGAAAAGGCCGCCGCGCAAAACCACCCGGGCGCACTGGAGCGGATGGGCGCGTTCTCGCAAGAGGGCCGTGGCGGACCGAAGGATTCGGCCGCCGCCAAAGCCTACTACGAAAGGGCGGCGGCGCTTGGCGACGAGGACGCCAAGAAGGCGCTGGAACGCCTGCGGTGTCCCTATGTGATCAAGGACAAGCGGGGCAACACGGTGACGAATCTTTGCTTCTAGCCGGACGGCGGCTATCTCCAGTCATAGGCGGCTTGCGACCGGTTCGAAGGTTGCCCGATCACGTCCAGGGAACCCGCGCCCGCCATCCCGTTGCAAGCGGAGGGCTTCCAGCGAGGCTTCTTTTTATGATCCGAAAATTGCGATCGGGCGAATACCGCCTCTATTCCCGGAAGGTGAATCCGAAGACCGGCAAGCGCCGCAATCTCGGCACCTTTAAGTCACGCGCCGCCGCCGAAAGGCACGAACGGGATGTGCAGTATTTCAAGCGGCATTGACGCGCGTCAGAATCGGACGAGCCTGGCGCCGAGTTCGGCAACCCGGCTCTTGCCGGACCTGGTGGTGACCGTCACGCCTTCGCCACTGAGGTGCCTTGCCTGCGCGGCGGCGCCGCCGGGATAGGCCGAGATCATCTCGCCGCTCGCCATCACGACACGCCAGAACGGCACGCTTGCCTTGGGGTCGTCGGCGATCGCCATCAGCGCGCGCTTGGTGAGGAACGGACAGGTGACCTGCGCCTTGTGCCGCTTCGCCAGCACCTCCCGTAACAGCGCCGTCGTCAGGACCCGACCGCGCGGGACCTTCTGGACCAGAGCCTCGACGCTCGCCCGGCTCGGTTTCAGCAGCTTGCCGGAGCAGCCAAAGCGGCGCTCATGCGCCCTTGGAATATCCACCAGCACGTCGCTTGCGAGTTCATCGTCGACGTTTCGTCTTGCCATTACCGGACCCCGCGGATTGATCGCGCACACTTGTCAACCCCTATCGGCAGCGCCGCCTTCCGGCTCGATCCGAATGGATGCGGTTGGCGGAATGTTCCGCTGCCTGCGGTCAAGGCTTCCACCGGAGCGCCACATAGCATAAGAGCGGCCGCGACCACTGCAATGCCCAGGTACCAATGATCCGTCTCGATAATGTCAGCAAGCAACATGGCCACCAGATTCTCTTCATCGAAGCCTCCGCGGCCCTGCAAAGGGGAGAGAAGGCCGGCCTCGTTGGCCCGAACGGCGCCGGCAAAACCACGCTGTTCCGGATGATCACCGGCGAGGACCAGCCCGACGAGGGCCAAGTCGCCGTCGATCGCGGCGTCACCATCGGCTATTTCAGCCAGGACGTCGGCGAGATGTCGGGCCGCAGCGCGGTCGCCGAAGTGATGGACGGCGCCGGTCCGGTCAGCGCTGTCGCCAGCGAAATGAAGCAGCTTGAAGCCGCGATGGCGGACCCGGCGCGCGCCGATGACATGGACGATATCATCGCGCGCTACGGCGAGGTACAGCACCGCTTCGAGGAGCTCGACGGCTACGCCCTGGAGACGCGGGCCCGCGAGGTGCTCGCTGGCTTGAGCTTCAGTCAGGAAATGATGGAGGGAGACGTCGGCGCGCTCTCGGGCGGCTGGAAGATGCGCGTGGCGCTGGCGCGCATTCTTCTCATGCGTCCCGACGCCATGCTGCTGGACGAGCCAAGCAACCACCTCGACCTCGAAAGCCTGATCTGGCTCGAGCAATTCCTCAGAGGTTACGAAGGCGGGCTCTTGATGACCTCGCACGATCGCGAGTTCATGAACCGTATTATCAACAAGGTGGTGGAGATCGACGGCGGTCAGCTCACGACCTATTCCGGCAACTACGAATTCTACGAACAGCAGCGTGCGCTGAACGCGAAGCAGCAGCAGGCCCAGTTCGAGCGGCAACAGGCGATGCTGGCCAAGGAGATCAAATTCATCGAGCGTTTCAAGGCGCGCGCCTCGCACGCAGCGCAAGTGCAGAGCCGGGTCAAGAAGCTGGAGAAGATCGAGCGCGTCGAGCCGCCGAAGCGGCGCCAGACCGTGGCCTTCGAATTTTTGCCGGCGCCGCGTTCCGGCGAGGATGTGGTGAGCCTGAAGCGCGTCCACAAAGGTTATGGCGCAAGAC
>JBATYU010000515.1:0-2103 GCA_049674245.1 Bradyrhizobium sp.
GATAGGCGCCGGAGCGCTGCGCCACATCGGGCCGGTTGACGCCGGCCGCCGCAACCTTGACCAGGATTTGGTCCGGCGCGGGCGCGGGCACCGCGCGGGTTTCGGGCAGAAGCACCTCGGGACCGCCGGGCTTGGAGATGCCGATCACGGTCATTTGCGAAGGGACCTTTTCCATGATTTGTCCTTGGCCAAAGGCGAAAATTGGAAGCGGCATCTGCTTAACCAGCCCGATAGCGGCTGGCAACCGCTTCAAGAGGCCCTCGAACACGGAGGACAAGTGCATGCCCATCGAGGAAGACGACCGGCCGCGGAAGAAAGTCACCCACGAGATCGGCCAGGATTTGTCGCTGCTGTCGGTCGAGGAACTGACCGAACGCATCGCGCTGTTGAATTCGGAAATCGAGCGGTTGCGCGAGGCCGCCGCCAAAAAGCGCGCCTCCAAGGACGCGGCGAACAACTTCTTCAAGACGTGAGTATCGTGTCCCGGACGCGGTGCAGCGTGCTTCACGCTGCACCGCAGAGCCGGGACCTACACTTCCGCCAAGCAACCATGGGCCCCGGATCAGCAGCGCACCGTCCGGACGATGCGGAGCCTGTCATCGGGCGCGCATTCGCGCGACCCGTTGGCATCGCCGAGAGCGCGCTGCGCAGCATCCGGGCACGAGAGAGCCAGTAGGCCAATGGCTGACATGGCAAATGAAGCTTAAATAAAATCGCTCGTTTACGATTGGTTAAGCTTTCGGGTTTATGACTTGCATCGTCCTCGTTTGGACACCGAGTGGCTCCTGTCCACTCTGTTTGACGCCTCCCTGTTATCAACTTCAAAAGCCGCCGGTAACGGCGGCTCTTTTTTTGGCGTCTTGCAATCGCCGCATAACTGTCCCGAATCCGCACTCTCCGGGCCTCGGCTACGGGAATCGCACCACCGCGCGGAAACCATAAAAAGTCTTGCGGCTGGACTCCGGCGAAAGAGCGCGCAATGATTTGTTCATCATAAGCCGGGGGCGGCGGAGCCCGGCGGGGACGAGTAAACAGTAGCGTGAGGGCGTTTAACCATGGCGGACCGTTCGCAAGGCGAATCCGCGCTCGTTCATTTCAACGAGCGGCTCACCAATTCAGCGGCATTCGGCACCCTGTTCCGGGAAGGCATGGATCTGGTCGAGGAGACCGCCGCCTATCTCGACGGGGCCGGCCGCATCGAAGCCAAGGCGCTCGACCGCGCCGTCAGTCTCACCTATGCGACCGAGAGCATGCGGCTGACGACACGCTTGATGCAGTTGGCGTCGTGGCTCTTGCTGCACCGTGCGGTGAAGGAAGGCGAGATGACGCTGACCCAGGCCAATCGCGAAAAGACCAAGGTCAAGCTAAGCGCCGCCGATCCCGGCCCGGACGACATGATCACAAAACTGCCGCAGCAGTTGCAGGACCTGATCGCCCGCTCGATGAGCCTGCAGTTGAAGGTGCGCCGCCTCGATAGCACCATTCATGCGCCGGTGGCGGAAACCACCACGATCGGCAATCCGCTGGTGCCGCAGCTCAATCGCCTGAAGGCCGCGTTCGAGCAGTAACGCGCAAAAATCCTATCCACGTCGTCATTCCGGGCCGCGCCAACGGGTCGCGCGAATGCGCGCCCGATGACAGGCTCCGCGCGAGCCCGGAATCCATGCTCACGATGGTGGTTATGGATTCCGGGCCTGCGAGCTTCGCACGCATCCCGCAATGACGGCAAATATCAAAACAAAAACGCGCCCGAACCGGGGGCGTTTGCTATCTGCCGTCACGAAGGGCTCACTCCTTCTTGAGGAAGCCCGAGAACTTCTTCTGGAACCGCGACACGCGGCCGCCGCGATCGAGGATCTGCTGCGAGCCGCCGGTCCAGGCAGGGTGCGATTTGGGGTCGATATCGAGATTGAGCTTGTCGCCTTCCTTGCCCCAGGTGGAACGCGTCCGGTACTCGGTGCCGTCGGTCATCACGACCGTAATCATATGATAATTCGGATGAATTTCGGCTTTCATGGCATATCCTAAAGGCGGCTCGCGCCTGTGCTCGAAAAAATGCTGCGGTGACGGATTTGGGCGGCTCTATAACGCAAGCCACCCCCC
>JBATYU010000516.1:0-3068 GCA_049674245.1 Bradyrhizobium sp.
CCATTGCGAAACAGTTGGGACGCACGGAGCAAGCTACCAGGCACAGGTTCTATAAACTTGGCATTCCCCTGAAGCGCCGCAGCCGCCACATGGCTCAATTCAAAACAGCCGGCATAAGCTACGCGGACCTCCGGAAGGAATGCCTTGAGGCGGTTCGGTCGTGGCCAAGATGTGAGACCGTTGCCGGTATTCAAATCATTCGAGACAACTCGCCGGCCGGTTTTTCGGTCCAGGTGACGTTGTACGGGAAGGCCGACGTGCAGACCGCCGATCGCGCGATGATCTACGTTGAGCGCGAGAAGCGACGGCAATATCACCTGATCGAATGATGCGCATCGGTCGCGTTGCCGGATGACGCGCTCAGGATCGTCATGCGCGGCGCCGACAACTGGCGAAGCTGCTCGGCAGGGCCAAGCGGCGCCCGATCAAGTTTGTTGAGCATCTGACGGGGGACGGCCCGACCGTGTTCGAACATGTCTGCCGCATGGGGCTGGAGGGCATCGTGTCGAAACGGACGGATGCGCCATACCGCAGCGGCCCGTCAAAGACGTGGCTCAAGTCGAAGAACCCGGCGAGCGAGGCGGTGCGCCGGGAGCGCGAGGAGGAATGGCGCTAGACCCGCCCACGGTCATCAGATGCATGAACTCGGCAGCATCGACGTGATGCGCCTGGACCGGACGCTCGGCCAGTCGCGTCACGTTGCCTGCGCATCAACCTGTGTTTCGATGAGAACTTGCCTTGAAGAAGGGATCAAGGTTCACAGGTTCGCCGGTATCTTTCCAGAACAGTTTTTGACCGAGGCTGGCCGCCACCGCGAGGCGGTGGTGGCCGCCGATCAGCGTATGGTCATCCGTTGCTTTCGCGATGATCTCGCCGGCTTCGTCCACGATTTTTCTCATGTACCGCCTCCAATCCAACGCGCCGAACGTAGGCGAGGTAGACGACCAGAGCGACACAAATGGCAGTCGCAATCCCGACTGCTTCGATGATGGTAGCCCGTCTTGGGTCGAGTGTCATGCGCCATTTTTGGCGGCAGTCGAGCGACGGCGTTGATCTGGATCATGTGCGGCGACCCGCGACTACCAGATGGCGCGCGGCCGGGGATTTGCGGCGTCGCCCTATCCTGATCGCTACTTTCGCTTCAGCACGCCCATACGCGCCGCCGTGCCGCCATGGTTCGAGTAAACCCGCGGACGCGGCGCGTGCACGACGCCTTTGGGCCGACCCGATCCGCCATGCACGGGACTCGGCCGCGGCGCCGTGCCTCGATGCAGAGCGCCTTGGACGTGTTGTGTCCCACCGTGATGTTTCATGCTGTCGTCTCCTTCTCTGTTATGCGGCGCGCGCGGCCAAATACGTGGCATCGCTTTGAATGTCGTTGCGCACGACGTTTACAACCATCATGATTTCGTTCAGCGAACCCTTCATAAGATCGATCAAGTTCAGCAACAGGCTGAACAGCCCAAGGGGATGCGTTACGGATTGGAGGGCTTCGTCGACTTCCTCGGGCACCTGGGCGTCGAGCTTCCCTACGATGTCGAGTTCGGCGTCGTGGGCACCAAGGGCCATTCGCTCGTCATCGAGCAGGCCTACGACAATCCCTACGTGATCTACGAAGACACCCACGCCGACAAGCTGATCCTGCACAGCGCGGCGCCGGTGGCGATCGACGAGGCGTTGCTCAAGATCTTCGAATCCTTTTTCCGGATGACGGGTCACCCCCCTCTCGCATCGCGATTGGAAGCGCATCGAGCCGGCTGATGACCTAATGCCCCGCTCGACGACAAGGCAACCAAGAAAGGTTTGGCGGCCCCCGTCACTGGCATCGACTTCTTTGAATTCCAGATCTAGGAGCGCGACCTATACCGCCAACCAACGAGAGGGGGCTTCTCCACCATTGGCACGATCGTGACAATCCATCGTTGTGGGCTACGGGAACGGTCTTCCTGGACGGACCGGACCATGCCGAAAAATCTTGACCCGTTCAAACTCAGCTCTGCTGTCCGTCCGATATATTGGGCGCGGCGACACCGTTGGGCTTCAACGGAACTGCTTGTTTCGATTGTTTGCATAATGACCTCGTCTGGTCATCCGCAGACAGTATCAGTCAAATGTTAACTAAACTTTAACTTTTCATTCGTCCTCCTCTTCAGCTTCCGCTTTCCCCAATGATGGAGTTTTCGCGACGTGTCGAACACCCGTTCGACGTGGCGGTTCAACGCCTGCATGACGCCGATGCGCGCAAACATTGTCGGGCCGTTCGATTCCGCGACCAGGATCAAGGCTTCCATTGCCGCTGCTTTTCCCAAAGCTTGTTTGTGATCAGGCTTGCCCGATATTCCGGGTCACTCGCATAGCGGGCTAGTGGCGGCCGCTTGGCCGCTACCCTGACCACGATGCCGTTGCACAGGCATGCCCACCAGCCATGCGGCTGAGGCCGTTTTGCTTGGACACTCACTGGCGAGCCCTGCGTGGCCGCGATCGCCCGGCAGCTGACAGCGCGCAAATTCCGGACTCACCAGCGGCCTTCCTAGAGTCGTGCAGGGCTATCCCGGCGCCGAGCGCGCGTGGGTTGTGTGCGTCTCTAGATCGCGCTCATGATGGTCTTGGCATTCCTTCAGCAGCTTTCACGAGCTCTTGCCCGCTGCATTGTCGGGCCTTCCCGAGCCGCTGCTTCTGGACGCCGCCCACATCGTTTCCGACAAGCACGAGCGGCTAGGGCAGCCCGTGGTGCCCAACGGCATTTCACCTCGCTAAAAGCTGATTGAACAATAGGCGAACAGCAGCGGGCGGGCCCCTGGCTAGTCAGCGGCGTCATCCTCACACACGAACTTCTCCGATCGGCCGCAGCGCTCGCACCTGAAAGTAACGAAGTCGGGCTTGTCCTCGCGCACCTCGTGGCCGGCGAGCAGCATGGGAAGGCGGCAGCGGTCGCAAAGCGGGTCCTCGCCAGTGTCCAGCGGGTACAGTAAAAATTCCTGATCGGGCGGCATCTGCGGGCACTCCATCTGGCGCAACAACGCGGCGATCATGGTTTTGTTGCTTTGAAGCCCTGCATCGTTCACCAC
>JBATYU010000517.1:0-2436 GCA_049674245.1 Bradyrhizobium sp.
GGTTCTGTAGGTGGGTGCGCAAAACAGGGTCAGACTCGCTCCAGCGCCAGGTCTGCCCGTTCCAGTGATTGGCCGCACCGCCCATTCCCTCGCCGGGTTTGAAGGCCTGCAGACGCCGTATCGGCAGAGCCGTTTCGCCGTCATTATGGCGAAGCGTGTAGGTCTGGACGGACCAATCCTGAAAGAGATCACCATGCACGTCCCAGCGCAGTTCGTCGCGCTGTGATGGCAGGCTTGTTGCGGCGGTATGGGTGCGGTCGATTCCCCGTTCAAGGACGACGACATCGACGCCCTTGGCCGTCAGCTGGCGAGCAGCCAGCGCCGCCGTGAATCCTCCGCCAACGAAAACGACGGTGCGATGTTTCAAGCGTGTAACCATGATTTCTTCCCTTAGGCGAAGTCGGCGATGGATTTCGGATCGGCGGCTCCCGGGAAGGGCTTGCCACGGAAATCGATCATGTCCTGGGAATGAACCGCAGGCAGACCTGGATAGCCAATCGCCTTCCAGAATACTTTGCCGACATTGCCGCCATAGATGGGATCGGCAAAGCAGGCCTGCTCGAATAGCGGATAGACGAGTTCGTTGAACCACGAGGCGAGCTGGACGCGCTCGTCCATTACCTTGCCGTCGGCAATTTCATGGAGAAATCGGTCGGCGCCACTCTCATCTAATTCGCTAAAGGCCTTGCCATTGCGTTTCTGGCAGGCCGCGTCCGCGGCAGCTAGGCCCGCCTTGAAAAACTGCTCGGGTGTGAGCGGCAATTGATAGCCCAGTTCAGGCTTACCCTCTCGCCAGGGGCCGCGCATATAAAGGCGTGCGCCCTTCCCGAAACCGCCTGCCAGTTGTCGGTCGATGTAGGCCGCAAGCCCGCAATCGACGCCGCCGGGTGTCAGCGCATCCGCGGGACACATCACGTTGACCATCACCTCGACGAAGCCGGCTTCGTCCGGGCCGAAAGACAGATAGCCGGGTACTGGAGACGGCAACTTGGCGGCGATAGTACTCGAGGAAGCATCCACGGCATGGAAGGAGGCCGGTTCAGATGCTTCCGCGAGAGCCGCGGTCGTCGCTGTGGTTCCTATCAGGACACCCGGAGCCAGCGAAGCAGCGCCCGTGGCAGCGGCAACGCCGAGAAAGCCTCGACGGCTCGGATGGAAGGTCTTGTCGCTCTGATCATTGGTCATCGGAGTTGCAGTCCGCTTTTTTTGATCGCCGGGGCGGCCGCGTGTGCTCGGCCGGCCCAACAGACCCAAAGATCGGATGCAGCGGACGAAATTAGAAATTCCCTTTGGACATGCATTCGATAGCGTGAGGTATCGTCGCCTAAAAGCGCTGTGCGCGCCTGCGTCCCGTCCGTCTGCGGTCAGCCATCGAGGAGCGCGCCGTACAATCAAATTGAGGATTAATTGATGTAGTTGCACCCGATCTGCTTGGACAGTCGGGGAGGGCTCCGCGAAGTGCGTCAGCACTAATACGCCGTTTTTCGTCACCTCGTCACGCGTCAGCTCGAGCACGTCGCGGATCGCTCCATTGATCTCCACGGGCTCCTTCTTCGGTGGCGCCTCCTTGAAGAGCCCCCGGATCCGGTAGATCACGTCACTGGCTCGATAAGCGTCCGTCACGATGCAATCGAGCGCTTGTCGTACCTCGTCCAGGACCGGTGGTTGAAGATCCAGAAAGTGCCGAGCGGCATGAGCATTAGCGACTATCGCCGCAATGGACTGCGTTACTTCAGGGGCGACCGAGGCCGCGAGCCGTCCTCTCGTTCTGATGCTGTCGACGTGCGCCAGATCGACCTGCACCTCGGGCAAGGCTTTGGAGGCAAGCGCTTTGGAGGCAAGCGCCTTGGAGGCGAGCGTCAGGGAGTGCGTTCGGAGTGGTACTGCATCAAAGGTTTTTTCGGTATTGTCTGGTGGGGCGCCCAAATGTGTCGATCATGGCGTTCTCCTTTGGATGTTCGGAGCGGAACATAAGACCGCGAAGGTCTGTCCGACGGCTGAGCATCCAACAAATGATCTAGCCACTCTTGGAGGGATTTGATCCGGACCGGAGGCCCTTGCTTTTTTGCTTGGAACTTTGGCCTACGGCACGCCGTCAGGCTCGTTGTTCCATAGCTGAAACCAGGCCCCTGCGGCGATTGCGAGGGCACTCCGCGTGGTATACCTCGATGCCGCTTCGACGCTGCTTTTTTGGGTGTCCGTGGTGTCTTGAGAACCTGCGGCGCCGTGTGCCGCGTTAGCGCGTTTTGCCACGGGCACAAGATGGACGGCGCGCCATCGCTACAAGCCTGTCCATCGTGAACCAGGTGCGGTGATGGCTTGGATCTCTGGAGCGAGCGTGACCTTTGCGGTGTGAACTTGGGGAAGATCGGCCCAATGCATGTCTTTATAATTGAAGCCTCGCGCGAGCGTGGGCTTCACCACCATAAAGTAGGG
>JBATYU010000518.1:0-1650 GCA_049674245.1 Bradyrhizobium sp.
CGTTCTGGTCGGCTGAGTCCTGGCCCGCTCTACCCTGAAGGCTGACATCGCACCATGGACCGCACGTCCGCATTTATATCTTGCCCGCTGTCAAAAAGGGGGAAACCAGCTCGTTCGGCTGCCGGGACAAGGCCAAGTGTACCTATTTCGGCGATGCTTTTTTCAACGTCGCACTCCGGCAAGCTAAAAGCCTGAAGGACTCCTTTTTGGTTGCGCGCGCGCTTGTCCAGAAGCGAGATCTGCGCGAGCACATCGAGCCGTCGAATCCCCGAATGGCTGGCGGCGCAAACGTGCAGCCGTTGCTGATTGCGCGACCTTGAACGACCAGCCGCCTTTGCCGCGACAGGCCGCAGTTCAACTTCTACGACGTCGAATTCGTCGCATTTGCATCGCACGTAAAACAATAAAGGCAGGAGCGCTTTGACACAGCGCAATGGACTGTTATTTTAGTTTCTTGACCGCGAGATGCTGGGACGACCGCAATGGACCTCTTTCGAAGAAAGGTACCAAGTCATCTAATCCGGATCCATCCGGATAACGCCACAAGTAAGGACTGGGTCATCTTGTTGGAGGCGAGGACAATTATTGGTCCCTCGCCTGAAAGACTCCGTGTTGCCCGAGCGACGCAAGAACGAAAGATTGCAAAAAAATACAATGTTTGGCTTCGAGCGGAGCACTTCCTCGTTGTGGAAGGATACGATCCACGGATTCACGCCGTATATTTTTGTCCTCAACTTTACAAATATGATTCTGAGAAAAAACTTGTGCCTCTCCAAGGCGACGAAATCGGTAGGTTGATCGCGAAAGCCCTTGAGGGCGGAATTGTAGATAGGCGACCATGGTACGAGCCAGCGGAGAAGCTGCCCGATCAGCCAATCATCAGCGTTCCATTGGAGACCGACTATGACTCGCTCGTAGTTGAGATGCCAGCGAGGAACTCCAGCACGACCGGCTCATAAAACGGGAATGCTAGCCTCGGTCCATCCGAAGGTGGACCGAGGATGCGCGCCTTGCGCCCGCGACCCTCGACGCCATACAAGTCGAAATCATCTCGATTGTTGCGACTGATCGCCGAACATCCGTACCGGAAAGCCGAACTGCCTTCAACTGGCGTTCACGAATGCACGGCAGAATTTGCTCGATCTGCTCGGCCGGCAGGTGCCGCATGAGATCGCACGTCGCCAGCAATTCGATCCGCTCCTTGGCATCAACGCTCATCGGCTTTCGCGAATCATATCGCGGGTCCCGAAGACGTTCGGCGTCCGGATGAATCCTCAAAATAGAAACGGCTTAACTGACACGAAAATCTTACCTTCCGCCGATTGTTCCACCGTAAAATCTACCTGCTTTTGCGCTGTCGTATCCCCAACAGTCACAGACAATAACCCGCTGCAGCTCACCGCGTGCGTTGCCCTGTTTCGCGAATTCATGATGACGGTATCATCCAAGGTATATACAGCACCTTCTTTCGCCTTTTCCCAAATTGCTAATTCTTCAGTTTCTGCATTCGCATCAAACTTTGTCGATTCATCATTGATTTCTCCGCCTCGGGCGACGTTTGCACTTCGTGCTTTAGCACCCGCCGAGTTTGCTATCATTTCCGCAACCGTACTCGAATTTTTGACGGCATAATTTACGAGTGAATTATTC
>JBATYU010000519.1:0-2414 GCA_049674245.1 Bradyrhizobium sp.
CCCTTTTCATGGAGACCCTGGAGAATGCTGAGCAGGTCGGTAAGCGATCGACCGAGCCGGTCCACCGACCAAGCGGCGACCATATCGAACTCCTTCGCGTTCACTGCCTTCATCATCGCATCAAGCCCCGGACGCTTGTCCCTGCCCTTCGCGCCGCTAATGCCGGCGTCCTCGTAAACCTTGACGACCTCCCAGCCGGAGCGCGCGGCGACCGCTTCAAGTTCACGGCGCTGATTGCTGGTTTCCTGTTTCGAGGTGGACACACGGAGATAGATCGCGACCTGCTTCATTGGGTGACCTCCTGATTACGGAGCCTTACCACCACTGTATACTGAAATCAATTGATTCCCGTATATATTAAGTGCGGTCAGGAAACCCTTTTGATAGGCCCCTCGCCTCCAAGCGGAAGCGAATGGGTTTTCCGTATAGGCCGAACACGCGACATCCGATTTTGGTTGTGGGCTTGGTTTTATCGCTCGCGTCTCATTTGAGCATTGTCGCCTGTCGATGTCCGTTATGCGAGGCGGAGCGGACTCTTTGCGAAGTCATCGCCACGTCCGAGTGTGACCCAGACTGTGTGAAAACTCGCGCGAGCCAAGAACGTGCAGAATTGTTTTCTCAATAAGCGTCTAGCGACAGAAGTACCGAATGCAATTCGTTTGCGCATCGATGAAATGAGACAGATATTCTACACGCAAATTGAACTACGGACTTTTCACACCTGAACGGACATCGACGAACGAGCTCAATAGCTTACGCGCGGCCGAAATTCTGATACAGGAAACACACAAGAGCATTGATTGGCATCATCAGCGGGGAGCAAAGGCATGCATGAAGCCGGTATCCTCGATGCGGTCCGTGAACGAACTGCGCGCAACCGTGGCGGCCTCGCGGTGTTCGACCGCCTCAGTCCGCGTCACACCGCGCACATCGTTGTCGATCTGCAGAACGGATTCATGGGCCACGGCCAGGTGGCGGAAGTGCCGATGGCCCGCACGATCGTACCCAACGTCAATCGCATCAGCGCCGCGCTACGCGCCGCGGGAGGGGTCGTGATCTATACGCAGCACACCGCGGATGCAGAGGCGGTCCGCACCTGGTCTGTCTTTTTTGAGTATTTCTGCGGGCCAGAACGTCGTGCACGTTTTATCGAGGCATTCACGCCTGGCAACCCCGGCCATTCGCTCTGGTCGGACCTGGAGGTGGCCCAACAGGATCTGGTCCTCATCAAGCGCCGCTTCGGCGCTTTCGTTCCAGGCTCCTCGGATCTGCATGCCCGCCTGCAGGAACGTGGAATCGATACGCTCATCATTTCCGGCACCCTGTCGCAGGTCTGCTGCGATGCCACAGCTAGGGATGCGATGATGATGAATTACAAGGTGTTCTTTATCACGGACGCCTGCGCGACGTTGACCGAAGCGGAGCAAGGGGGCACGCTATCGGCGATGGCACACACATTTTGCGATGTGCGGGATACGGAATCTGTGCTGGGCCTGATCGCGGCGGCCTGAACCTGAACCTAAGCCCGCGCTCGCGTCGGGCGGCTCGCCGTGACGTGCTCCATCGCAGTTCGAGAATGGCGCACCCGACCTGCCGCCACTTCACAATGAACCTTGAGGATCTCGATCTTGAATCTTATGAACGAGGACAACCCGATCGACGAGATTTCACGGATCGAAGCCCGGCTCGAGGAGCTTGCCGAGGTCTCCGAGCGATGCCGAAAGGCTATACTGGTTTCCAAGGTGGCAATCGCCGGCGGCGTCAGTTTGCTGCTCGTTATGGTGCTCGGCCTATTCGGATCCAATCAGGTCGCCGCCATCGGATCGATTGCCGTGGTGCTAGGCGGAATCGTGTCGTTCGGATCGAACGTCAGTACGTTGCGACAGACGACGGCCGCCATGAGCGCTGTCGAGGTGCTCCGTTCGGATCTGATCAACAGGATCGACCTTCGAGTGGTTGGTGACAGGATTATGAAACGAATTTGACGTACCATGTCTGTTTTTTGAGAGGTAAAGCAGACGTCGTCAGGTCGCCGGCCGAAGTCCGTGTCGGACCCCAAGCCGACATAGACCGAATCAAAACCCTCGGCGCAGTAAGAAGCTGACATGATCCTCGCCGATCCGTTATGCTGCCATGGGCTCTACGGGGGCGAGTATTCTTGCCGATATCGATACCAACCACGGCAATCGCAGCGTTGAGTGTCTGGGACATGGCGTGTTCCTTGTCTTGACGCCCCTTCCCAGCTTCTATTGCTGGCGGGGCGGGAGCACGGCCGGACCATCCCATTAACGGACATAGCAGCTGTCTGCTATCAGCCTGTATCTCGGTGCGTGACGGTAGCACTTCGTATACTATGCCTCTCTCACGGCCGACGTCAGATCGGCCAATCAAGGGAGGAAAGACGATGAAGGCTC
>JBATYU010000520.1:0-1503 GCA_049674245.1 Bradyrhizobium sp.
CTGAATGCACCGAGCGCGGTCGCCGCACGTTTGATGGTCAGCAGCTCACCTGCAGCGGCGTCAGTATTCGGGACGAAGCACGGAATCTTCCAGTGCGTCCGCAGGCTGCAAACACGATTGCCCTCGAAGCGATGACCGCGCGCCGTCCTGCGGCCCTGCCGATTGAGGATGCCGGCGATCACAGTGTCGGGGTAGTGGACTGCCAAGCGGCGCACGAGCGCGACCGTGTCCTCATCGGTGCGCACGGTTGCTGGCCGCGAGCGAGGCAGGCCCAAGTTGATTTCGGTCAGTGCACCGCCCTTCCAGCGCAGCGTGAGCTGGGCTGCAGACTTATCGCGCTCGACCTTGACAATCACCTCCTCGATCAGCGTACCCAACAGCTCCTTCCTGTCGCGTGGCGTGGTCGTGGCTGCGGTCCATACGGCGGCGAGGTCGGGGCCGAGGGTGCCCAAGCGATCGCGCTCCTCGATCGAGAGCATGCGCGGACGCTCCCCCTCGCGACGGGCCAGCTCAGCCTTCGCTGCTTCGAGCGATGTCAGACTTTCCTCCCATGCGCGCTCGAGGCCACGCGCCACCAGCCGGTTATCGGGATCGACGGCACGATAGCGGCGCTCGGCAAGACTTGCTGCATAGCTCGCCCGCTCGACGCCTAGCCGCCAGTGCTTGAGCGCCGACTCGCGATCCATCTCGATTTGCTCGGCGGCGGCCAATGTCGCTCTGATTTTGGCTGGCTCGAGCGCTGCAATGAATGCGCTCGTCACAGCGTCGTCGATCTGCACGCCGCCAATGTTGAGGCAGTAGCTGCCGCGCCCCTCGACAAGATGCTCGCCGGCGCAGTGATATCCAGGTGCCGAATTACGGCCGCGATAATGCGTGCGCAAACGGCGGCCGCAGTGCCCGCAACTGGCGAGGCCCTGCAGGAGGGCGTTGCCTTCCCTCACAGCACCACCCGCCTTGTGCGGCCCGGGTCGTGTGTTACGCGCGAAGCGTCACTGGTTAGCCTCATAAGTCTGCCAGTCGATGAAGCCTTCATGATGCTCTTTGATCAGCACCTGCCAATGATCGCGCGGCAGAAGTCTGATCCGCTTCCGCCGAACGCCAGAGGCGTCGAGCGTCATCTCTGTTCGGGTCTTGCCATAGACGTAGGCTCCAGCATAGACGGGGTTGGTCAGAACCTGGTGGATGGCGTGATAGCTGGCCTCGACCCAGCGGATCTCGGCGTGCGCGCTCATCTGCAGCGGGAGCTTGTGGCCTTGGTCGCGCAACCACAGCCAAACGCGTCGCGCCGAGCCTGTCTCGGCAAAGCGCGCGAAGATGGAGCGGATGGCTGTGATGACGGCCTCATCGGGGTGGAACAGAACCTCGCCGTCAGCTTCGCCCCACACGAAGCCTACGGGAAGTCCGCGCCGCAGTTCGGCCCTCTCGGGCCGGTCCGGCGAGTACTTCGCAGTTCGGTCGGTGGGCCGCCAAGCGGTGGCGGTTGGCGAGGAATTGATCCCAGGG
>JBATYU010000521.1:0-2564 GCA_049674245.1 Bradyrhizobium sp.
GGTCCAGGCAGCGCATCACGCTGATGGGCGATGCCGCACATCCCATGGTTCCTCACGTCGGCCAGGGAGCAGGCCAATCGATCGAAGATGGTTTTACGCTAGCGGTTCTCTTGGAGGGATGCACCGCCAAAGACGTCGCGGACCGTCTCAAGCTCTATGAGACGATCAGGCTCGAGCGGACCAGCAAAGTCCAGGCGCTCGCGCGCGCGGCTGGCAAGCTCTATCGGTCCGAGCACGAGGACCCTGCGGAGAAGGCCGTGCGCTTGGGCGAATGGATGGCGCAGGGGATGTGGGTTTTCAAGCACGATGCGGAAAGAGCAGCCGCGGATGCTCTAACGGATCTCGGCCGCTGAGGACGGGGCTGCTGCGAGACCGGCCGGATTGTCCTGGCAAGAGCTTTCGATCTCGCAAAGACGCGGCGCAGCCATCAACCAAAGGGGGGAAATATGGGTGAGGAACCAGCTTTCGGAAGCAGATGGTGGATCGTATTCGGCGCGACGCTGTCGATGATGGTGGCTCAAGGACCGGTCATTCTCTACACGCTCGGCCTATTCATCAAACCGTTGAACCAGGATTTCGGCTGGGATCGTGCCAGCATCTCCGCCGCCGGCGGTCTTGCCGCAATATCGTCCGCGATCGCTATCCCGTTCGTCGGTTGGCTGATCGACCGATGGGGGATCAGGACCATTCTGCTTCCGATCGTTGTCCTATCGGCCATCAGCATCGCACTCATCGCCCTGACACCAAATTCGATCGTCGTATTCATGCTTTTCTTTGCGATTACCGGTTTCCTGGGATCGGGCCAAGGGCCGCTCGGTTACGCGAAGTGCGTTTCCGCCTGGTTCGACGATCGGCGCGGCCTGGCCTTGGGCGTAACGATGAGCGGGATCGGCCTTGGTGCCGCGTTGGTCCCGCAATATGCCCAGTGGCTTATCGGCAGCTTTGGCTGGCGCACGGCCTATGTCGGACTTGGCCTGCTTACCTTGATGATCGCGTTTCCGGCCGTGTTTCTGTTCATCAGCGAGCCTATGAACGAAAAGGCCACCGATCGCGTACCCGCCGGATCATCTGCAGTTTCCCAGGATCGGCTGCCCGATCTCGAGGTACGGGAGGCACTGGCCGGGCGCCGGTTTTGGCTTATCGCAATCGCTCTGATGCTCGTCTCGACCGTGACTCAAGGCATGGTCGTGCACACTGTACCTCTGTTGACGGACAACGGTTACTCACCCGAGACCGCTGCGGCTCTCATGATCGCCGTTGGTCTCTCTACCATGGCTGGCCGGTTGTTATCGGGATACCTTGTCGACCGGATTTTCGCGCCGTTCGTCGCGACATTCTTTTTCCTGCTGCCGTGCATCGGAATTTACCTGCTCGATGCTGCCCTCTCTCCCGTCGCAGGCATCATCAGCCTCGGCCTGGCATCCGGTACCGAAATTGACTTGATCGGATTCCTCACGTCGCGGTATTTCGGAATGAAGCGTTTCGGTCAATTGTACGGCTGCTTGTTCGCCAGCTTCGTCGTTGGCTCGGCGTTCGGACCGTACTTGATGGGCCTCGCTTATGAGCGGCTGCATTCCTACGAGCCTGCCCTTTGGTCATTTGGCGTGTTCATGCTGCTCGCAAGCGCCGTGATCCTCAGTCTCGGTCCTTACCGCTATCCGGTTGAAGACAACGCTCGCGTAAACGGCGAGCGAGCCGTCGATATCCCGGCGACCGAACGCGCATAAAGCAAGCCGGCGGCTCCAGCCGGAAGATCGGGAAGCGCGCAACAGGCTTTCAGCGGTTGTGCGCTTTTCCGACGCGCTTTGACTCCTTGCCAAAAACCATCTCGTCAACCAGATGCCAATACGCTTCGACAACCTTCTCGTTTTCGGAGGACAGCCCACTTGTAACCTGCATTTCCGGCCCGAACTCCGAGAGCGTGGCGGTAAGGCTCACCATCATATAATGAAAGAGAATGGGATCGACGGCTGGAAGCAGACCCTGTTTCTGAGCCTCAATGATCTGAGGCAGCAGCCGCCCCAGAAGCGGAGCCAGGATCGATTCCGCCACCCATTTGAGCCGCGGATTATTCGTCAAGGTTTCCTGGCGCATGAACCGATGAAATTCAGGAAACGCGACGGTGTACCGGAAAAGGGCGGTGTACTCCTGACGCAGCCGCGCCAGCGGTGACAAATCGAATCCTTCAGGCACCGAAATATCCCACTCGTTCCGTATCTGCGCGAAGGCATGCTCCGCTGCCGCCCGCCACAGAATGTCCTTGCTGCGATAGTGATAGGTGATCAGCGGATGTTGCAGGCCGAGCCGATCGGCGATAACGCGAATGCTCGCTCCTTCGAATCCCCGTTCGGCAAATTCCGCGATCGCGGCATTGAGGATCGAGGCGCGCGTCTCAATCGAGCGTTGTTGTTCGGCTCTCTTGCGCGGGCGCTCTCGCCGGGCAGTTTTCTTCGCCATTTGGCTTTCGATTAACATGGTTCCCAACCGAACGCCAAGCGAAGTGTTGAATGGCTCTTCATGAGTCTACCACAGGCTGCCGCGTAACCGATTGCCCAAAGCTATCG
>JBATYU010000522.1:0-12682 GCA_049674245.1 Bradyrhizobium sp.
CCGGGACCCAGACGCTGCGGCGTTGGTAGTGGGCGGCAGTTTTAGCCAGTTTTTCTCTGACGACAGAGTACGGAGTATGGGTCCCGGCTCAAGGCCGGGACGACAGTTGCGGGTTTTAGGCGCGCCCTATTCCACCATGTCCGCCACCGCCTTGCCGCACGCGGTCGTGTCGGCATTGCCGCCGAGATCGCGGGTGCGCAGCGTGCGTTCGCCGAGCGTGCGCTCGATGGCCGCGATGATCGAGGCCGCCGCCTCTTTCTGCCCGAGATGCTCGAGCATCATCGCCCCCGACCAGATCATCCCGATCGGGTTCGCAATGCCCTGCCCTGCGATATCGGGCGCCGAGCCGTGCACCGGCTCGAACACGCTAGGGAAATCGCCTTCCGGATTGATATTGCCTGATGGCGCAATCCCGATGGTGCCGGTGCAGGCCGGGCCCAGATCGGAGAGAATGTCGCCGAACAGGTTCGACCCGACCACGACGTCGAACCAGTCCGGGTGCAGCACGAAATTCGCGGTGAGAATATCGATATGGTACTTGTCCCACGTCACCGCAGGGTATTGTTTCGCCATCGCCTCGACGCGCTCGTCCCAATACGGCATGGTGATCGAGATGCCGTTGGATTTGGTCGCCGAGGTCAGATGCTTCTTCGGCCGCGACTGCGCCAGATCGAACGCAAACTTCAAAATGCGATCGACGCCGATGCGGGTCATGACAGTTTGCTGGGTGACGAATTCCCGCGCCGTGTCCGGGAACATCCGCCCGCCGACGGAGGAATATTCTCCTTCCGTGTTTTCGCGCACCACCCAGAAATCGATGTCGCCCGGCTTGCGGCCCGCGAGCGGCGACGGCACCCCCGGCATCAGCCGCACCGGGCGCAGATTGACGTATTGGTCGAACTCCCGGCGGAACTTTATGAGCGAGCCCCACAACGAAATGTGATCTGGAATTCTTGCGGGCCAGCCGACGGCGCCGAAATAGATCGCGTCGTGCTTGCCGATTCTATCCTTCCAGTCGTCCGGCATCATCTCGCCGTGCTTTTCGTAATAGTCGTAAGAGGCGAAATCGAAATGATCGAAATGCACGGCAACGCCGTGCTTTTTGGCCGCCGTCTCGATCACACGCAGCCCTTCCGGCATGACTTCCTTGCCGATGCCGTCGCCGGGAATGACCGCGATCCGGTATTGTTTTTTTTGGTTACTCATCGAGACCTTCCTTGTGACCTGGCCACCCGCCATCGCCGCCTATTCCGACGGCCTTGCAATGGACCAAACTTTGGTGCCGCGCAACGCTGCAGTGCAGTGTTGACTGTGGCTAGACCTCCCGCCTAACAATTTTTGACCCGCCTCTCCCAACCAGCGAGTGCTCCCATGGATCTGCATCTGCGCGGCAAGCGCGTCCTCATCACCGGCGCCTCCAAGGGCATTGGCGCGGCCGCCGCCGAATCCTTTGCCGCGGAAGGCTGCCATCTCCGGCTCGCGGCGCGAAGCGGCGATCAATTGAAGGCGTTGGCCGAGCGCCTGCGCGGAGCGCATCAGATCGACGCCACCGTGCACGTCGTCGATCTACGAAAGGGGGAGGACATTGCACGCCTTGTGAAAGACGCTTCCGACATCGACGTCCTCGTCAACAACGCCGGCGATATCCCCGGCGGCTCGATCGACAAGATCGACGAGGCGACCTGGCGTCACGCCTGGGAGCTGAAAGTGTTCGGCTATATCAACCTCGCCCGCGCGATCTACGCGCAGATGAAGGCGCGCGGAGGTGGCGTCATCGTCAACGACATTGGTGCTGCCGGCGAAAAATTCGACGCCAACTATATCTGCGGCAGCGCCGGCAACGCCGCGCTGATGGCTTTTACCCGCGCGTTGGGCGGCAAGAGTCTCGCCGACAATATTCGCGTGGTCGGCATCAACCCGGGTCCGGTCGGCACCGACCGCCACGTCACGCTCCTCAAGACCCGCGCCAAACACCAGTTCGGCGACGAAACCCGCTACAAGGAATTCCAGAAAGGTTTTCCGCTCGGCCGCCCCGCACACGCCCGCGAAATCGGCGACCTGATGGCGTTCCTCGCCTCCGACCGTTCCGGCTACACCTCCGGCGTGATTTTTACGGTCGACGGCGGGATCAGTGCGGGGTGGGGGTAGGTAACTGTCATTCCGGGGCGATGCGAAGCATCGAACTACGATGTGCAATTGCACATCGGAGAATCTCGAGATTCCGGGTCTGGTGCTGGCGCACCATCCCGGAATGACGTCGCTGGTTCAACCCGCCGTCCGCTCGAACAACTGCCGGATCAGGCGCGTGATCCGGCCCATCGGTGAAGCGATCTCGTTCATGATCGTGAAATGGTTCGCGCCGGCGATCTCCTCATAGGTTACCGGCAATCCGTGTCGTGCGCG
Organism: Bradyrhizobium sp.; assembly: GCA_049674245.1. Classification (GTDB taxonomy): domain Bacteria; phylum Pseudomonadota; class Alphaproteobacteria; order Rhizobiales; family Xanthobacteraceae; genus Bradyrhizobium. The sequence goes on from JBATYU010000522.1 coordinate 2,404, forward strand.
ATGGCAGGCGAAATCCGCGGTCTGCTTGCGGAGCAGCGGCAGTTCGGCGGCGCCGACCACCAGCGACAGCGGCTTCATCGGCCCACCCGGAAACATCATCGGCGAGTTGCGGTGCGAGGCCGCCTCATCGAGGGAGAGTTTTGCGTTGAGATAGCTGTGGCGGATCGGCTCGAGATCGTAGATGCCTGATATCCCCATCCCCGCCCTCACAAAAGGATGCGCCAGCGCCATCGAGGTCAAATGCCCGCCGGCAGACCAACCGGACACGATAATCCCCTTTCCGTCGCCGCCGAGCGCGGGCAATTGTTGTGCAAGAAAATCGATGCCGGCATGAATCTCGGCCACGATCTGATCGAGCGTTGCTTCGGGCGCGAGCGTGTAGCCGATCAGCGCGACATTGATGCCATACGCCATCGGGCCCTCGGCAAACAGCGCAAAGGTCTCCTTCGACCGATTTTGCCAGTAGCCGCCGTGAATGAACAGAAGGGTTGGGCCTTCGTCGCGCGCCTTGAGAAAGTCGATACGGTTGCGCTCGCGTGGGCCATAACGCAGGTCGAGATGGGCGGGATATCGCTTGCGCATGTCGGCCGAGCGGGCTTCCCAATCGGCGATCATGTCGGCGCTTCCGGCCACGGCCTCGCCATTGTTGAGGCCGAGGTCTCGCTCCTCCTGGCTCATCTTGCGCCAGTCGGTCGCATCGAACGGCGTACTCATGCTCAAACTCCAATTGTGGTGCGTTGCTACTTTGCAGCAAAATGTTCTACAGGACTACGCAACCGGCCACCAAGAGGCGGATTGAATGGGGGAAGGACCATTGGCTGATCAGGGATTGGTGCGAGAGACCGCCTGCGCCGTCGTAGCAAAACTCAGAGCAGGCGACGTGACGCCGCTCGATCTGCTCGACGTGCTGGAGCGGCGGATCGCCGAAGTCGACGGCAAGGTCAACGCCCTGCCCATCCTGTGCTTCGAGCGCGCCCGAGCCCATGCCAAGGCGCTGATGAAGAAACCGGCCTCCGAGCGCGGGCTTCTTGCCGGTCTACCAGTGCCGATCAAGGACCTGTTCCACGTCGAGGGCGTGCGCAACACCCAGGGCTCGCCGATCTTCAAGGATGCTATTTCGACTTATTCCGACATCGTGGTCGAGCATCTCGAACATAACGGCGCCGTGATCTACGCCAAATCGAACACACCGGAGTTCGGCGCCGGCGCCAACACCTTCAACGAGGTGTTCGGCGCGACGCTTAACCCCTGGGATACGTCGCGATCCGCCGCCGGCTCCTCGGGAGGCGCCGCGGTCGCGCTTGCGACCGGCATGGCCTGGCTCGCGCATGGTACCGATATGGGCGGATCGCTGCGCAATCCGGCGAGCTTCTGCGGCATCGTGGGCTTAAGGCCCAGCATCGGCCGGGTCGCGCATTCCCCGGCCTTCAAGATCGACCGCAATCTCACCGTGCACGGCCCGATGGCGCGCAACGTCGAAGACCTCGCGCTGCTGCTCGATGCCATGAGCGGCGAACATCCGGCCGATCCATTGTCGTTGCCGGTGCTGCCAACATCCTTCCTGTCGGCCGCGCGTTCTCCCGGGAAGCCGAAGCGCGTCGCCTATTCGCCCGATCTCGGCATCACCCCTGTCGATCCCGCGGTCGCCGCCATCACCCGGAAGGCAGCGCAGCGCTTTGCGGAAGCGGGCGTGGTCGTCGAGGAAGCGCATCCGGACCTGCGCGAGGCCCATGAATGTTTTCACGTGCTGCGCGCGTTCGATTTCGCCGTCACCAAGGCGGAACTGCTGCGCAACAAGCGCGACCTGCTCAAGCCCGAGGTGATCTGGAATATCGAGGAGGGCCTCAAGCTTTCGGTCGAACAGATCGCGCGCGCCGAAGCGCAGCGCGTCGCGATGACCGCGCGTACCATCGAGTTCTTCAAGGCCTACGATCTGTTGCTGACGCCAGCGACCATCGTTGCGCCGTTTCCGGTTCAAAACCGCTACGTCGCCGAATGCGCCGGCAAGAAATTCGGCAACTACGTCGAATGGCTCGGCATCGTCTATGCGATCACGCTGGCCTGCTGCCCGACGCTGTCGCTGCCCTGCGGCTTCACCGCAAGCGACCTTCCGGTCGGCCTGCAGATGGTGGCGCCGCCACGCGGCGAGGCAAAACTGCTCGCCGGCGCAAAGGTGCTGGAGGACATTCTGGGCTTGCGCGGCGCGACGCCGATCGACCCAAAGCCTGCGAAATCGTAGCTCCTCATGGTGAGGAGCCCGCCGTGGCCCGAAGGGCTAAGGCGCGGCTGCTCAGGATGAGGCCGGAGCGCTACCGCGTCACGCGATCTCCGCCAGCCTCATTGATGGCGACCGACAGGCTCAATTTGGTTTCCGCCACGATATCCTCGACCAGTTCCTCTCGGCTCATGTGCGCAACCTGGCCGGTGAGCAGCCCCTGCTCCGCGAGCATCACAACGCCATGCAGCGCGGCCCAGATTTTCAACGCGTGCCGCTCGCGTATCAATCCGACGGCGGGAGCTTCCAAAGCTTCCACCAAGAGGCCGAAGGTTTCCATGGCCGCGTTATGAAGCTCGCTGCCCTTTGGCGCACACGCCATGGTTCGCGAGGCGAACATCAGGCGGTAAATCCCGTTGCGGCGAAGACCAAACGCCAGCGTGGCCTGCGCGAGACGTGACAATTTGGAATGTTTCGATGGCCTTGCAATCGACTGCCGCAAGGTAGCGCTGAATTGCCGGAACGCCTCCGCGGTGACCGCCTCAAGCAGTGCCTTGCGATCGGCAAAATGCCGGTACGGCGCAGGCTGCGAGACGCCGAGCTTCTTCGCCAGCGCCTTGAGGTTGACGGCTTCCGGGCCGCCTTGCTCCGCTTCCACAAGCGCCGCGTGCACCAGAGCATCCCGGAGATCCCCATGGTGGTAGGTGTTGAGCGGCTTGCGGGCTAATCGAGGCGGCATCGGCGGTAAGGTCTATGACTTTTTACTTGACTCTACAATCGCGGCACGAATGTAATACGCTATAATTTAATGGCGCGCCGCCAAGAAGCCTTCACAATTGGCGTCAATATTGGGAACGCAAGGGCGCGGGGCGATGGCCGCGCGCGACTGAGGGGAACGCCCGCGATGGCCGCAAAGCTGAAGATACACGTCGACCAGGAGAAATGTCAGGGACATGCGCGCTGCAAATCGCTGGCGCCGGAGCTGTTCGAGCTCGACGAGTTCGGCAATGCCCATGAGGTCGGCGACGGCTCGGTGCCCGCAGGGCTCCAAGACAAGGCCTGGCTTGCGCAGACCAATTGCCCGGAGATCGCGATCGAAGTGACCGAGGAATGAGCCATCCTTCGAAACAATTCAGTCCACGCAAGATTTGATCCGAGCGAGCAAAACAGGGGAAAAACCCGATGTCCGACACCGCCAGCATCCTGCCCGAACATCCCCCGGTCCGCGACTGGATTCACGATTTCGATCATACCGACCCGCGCTGGACGGAAGATCCGTTCCCGATCTGGGAGCAATTGCGATCGGCTTCGCCGGTCGTGCACACCGAGCGCTTCCTCGGCTGCTACATGCCAACCACCTACGAGGCGGTGAAAGAGATCGCCTATGACACCGAGCATTTTTCCTCGCGCCGCGTGGTCGTGCGCGACATCCGGCCCGACACTACGCAAACGGCGCCGCCGATCACCTCCGATCCGCCGCAGCACAAGCCCGCCAAGCAGGTGCTGCTACCGCCGTTCACGCCCGATGCCATGAAAAAACTGGAGCCGCGGGTTCGCGCGATCTGCAACGAGCTGATCGACGAATTCATCGCCGACGGCAAATGCGACGCGGCTGCGCGCTATACCAAGCACGTTCCCGTCCGCGCCATCGCGCATATGCTCGGAATCCCCGAAAAGGACGGCGAACTCTTCATCAAATGGATCCACGGCATCCTCGAGCTCGGCATCAAGGACAACGACGCCCTTATGAACGCGGTCCAGGAGATGACGGCGTATTTCACCGGCCACATCGAGCAGCGCAAGAAACACCCGAGCGACGATCTGATCTCGGTCCTGATGAAGGCGAGAGACAAGAACGGCCAGCCATTGTCGGATCAACACGTGCTGGGCTCGCTGCGGCTGCTGTTGATTGCCGGCATCGATACCACCTGGAGCGCGATCGGCTCCTCGCTGTGGCATCTCGCCAAGACGCCGGCCGATCGCGCGCGCCTGGTCGCCGAGCCCGAGCTGATGCCGTTAGCCGTCGAGGAATTGCTGCGCGCCTATTCGCCGGTGACGATGGCGCGCGAGGTGATGAAGGAAACCACCGTCAGCGGCTGCCCGGTCAAGCCGGGCAACATGGTGCTGTTGTCGTTTCCCGCCGCCAACCGCGATCCCGCCATGTTCCCCGATGCCGACAAGGTCGTGATCGACCGCAGGGAGAACCGCCATGCCGCGTTCGGCCTGGGCATTCACCGCTGCGTCGGTTCCAACCTCGCGCGCATGGAGATGACGGTCGCAATCGAGGAATGGCTGAAGCGAATTCCCGACTTCAGGCTCGATCCGGCCGGCAAGGTCACCTGGTCGGAGGGCACCGTGCGTGGACCGCGGCAGCTGCCGATGCTATTCGGAAAAGCGGCTTGAACTTAAAAAACGGGTTAACAGGCCGACCATCAGGGAGGCCTGTCATGACCGATCAAGCCATAAATCCGAGCAGCGGGCATCTCGATATCGCCGATGCGAAACGCCGGATCAAGGCGATCTTCATCGGCTCGGTCGGCAACCTCGTCGAATGGTACGACTTCTACGCCTATACGGCGTTCGCGCTCTACTTCGCGCCGGCATTCTTCCCGAACAGCGATCCGGTCGTGCAGCAGCTCAACGCCGCCGTGCTGTTCGCGGCCACCTTCCCGATGCGGCCGCTCGGCGGCTGGCTGTTCGGCTATATCGCCGACCGCTACGGGCGGCGGCTGTCGCTGACGCTCTCGGTCGTCTGCATGTGCTTCGGCTCGTTGATCATCGCGGTGACCCCGACCTACGCTTCGATCGGCGTCGCAGCACCCGCCATTCTGGCACTGGCGCGCATCATCGAGGGTTTAAGTCTTGGCGGCGAATACGGCGCCAGCGCGACGTATCTCAGCGAGGTCGCCGACGCCAACCATCGCGGCTTCTATTCGAGCTTCCAATACGTCACTCTGATCGGCGGCCAGCTCACGGCGATCATCGTGCTGCTGTTGCTGCAGAAGGTGTTCCTGACGCCTGAAGAGCTTAAAAGCTGGGGCTGGCGCATCCCGTTCGCGATCGGCGCGGGGCTTGCGATTTTCGCCGCGGTGATGCGGCGCAAGCTGCATGAGACCGAGGCGTTTGTCGAAGCCAAAAAGCTCGTCAAGCCGACCGGTTCGATTGCCAATCTCCTGAAGTACCCGCGCGAGCTGCTGCTGGTGGTCGGACTCACCGCCGGCGGCACTGCGGCGTTCTATACGTTCACGACCTACATGCAGACCTTCGTCAAATTGTCGGTTGGACTGACCGAGGATCAAACGACATTGGTGATTTTCGGTTCGCTGATTTTTGCGACCTTGCTGCAGCCGACCTATGGCGCGCTGTCCGACCGCATCGGCCGTAAGCCGCTACTGATCTTTTTCGGCGTTGCCGGCACGCTGGCAACGGTTCCGATCCTGACGACGTTGAAGGAAACCAAATCGCCGTTTTTCGCATTCCTCCTGATCTGCGCGGCCTGGCTTTTCGTCGCCGGCTACACCTCGATCAACGCCATCGTGAAGGCCGAATTGTTCCCCACCAATGTCCGCGCGCTCGGCGTCGGCCTGCCCTACGCGATCACGGTATCGATATTCGGCGGCACGGCGCCCGCGGTCGCGCTCTATTTCAAGAGTTTTGGGCATGAGGATTGGTTCTATTATTACCTCTCAGGCATCATCTGCCTCTCGCTGATCATCTATGCTACGATGCGCGACACCAAGCATGCTTCCGCGATGCATCGCCACGAGTGACGAGCGTGGTTTGCGAACTTCGGATTCGGGACACTGGTGATCCTAATATGTCCGACGAGAATGAGCTGCCCGCCGAAAGCAAGCTGACGCGCAGCAAACAGCGCTGGGCGCGCGAGGGGCGCTTCCTCACCGGCAAGACGTTCCGGCCTGCAGAACAACGTTTGCCGCCGGGACAGCATCTAACCCGCGACTGGCCGACGCTCGACCTCGGCGTCACACCGAACATCACCCGCGAACGCTGGCGTCTCGACATCTACGGCGCGGTGGAAAATCCGATCTTTTGGAACTTTGCGCAGTTCGCAGGCCAGCCGCAGACAAAATTCATCTCGGACATTCACTGCGTGACCACATGGTCGCGCTACGACAATCAATGGGAGGGGCTCGCGACCCGCGACCTCTTGGCCGCCTGCCAGCCGCGCGAGGCGGCGGGCTTCGTCGTGCTGCATTCCTACGACGGCTACACCACCAATCTTGCGCTGGAGGATTTTGCCACTGAGGACGCCCTGCTCGCCCACAGCTGGTCGGGCGCGCCCTTGGAGCAGGAACATGGCGGCCCGGTGCGGCTGGTGGTGCCGCATCTGTATTTCTGGAAGAGCGCCAAGTGGCTCAAGGCCATCGAATTCCTGGAGCGCGACGCGCCCGGCTATTGGGAAGTCCGCGGCTACCATAACCGCGGCGATCCCTGGGCCGAGCAGCGCTACTCCGGCGATTGACGCGGCAACCTATCCAAACCATGGAGACTGAACGTGCCGATTGAACGCTTCCAATTCACCGGCGAAGGCGGCCATCAGCTTGCGGCCGCACTCGACCTGCCCGAGCACGAACCGCGAGCCTATGCGCTGTTCGCGCATTGCTTCACCTGCGGCAAGGATGTGCTTGCGGCGACACGAATTTCGGCTGCGCTGGCGGCAAACGGCATCGCCGTGCTGCGGTTCGATTTCACGGGCCTCGGTTCCAGCGAAGGCGATTTCGCCAACTCGACCTTTTCCTCCAACGTCGCCGATCTCGTCCGTGCGGCCGATCATCTGCGCGAGACTCGCAAAGCGCCCGCTCTCCTGATTGGCCACAGCCTCGGCGGCGCCGCCATCCTCGCCGCCGCCAGACAAATCCCGGACGCCAGGGCCGTCGTCACCATCGCGGCCCCCTCCGATCCGGCCCATGTCACCGGCCTTTTCAAGGATCGCATCGAGGACATCCGTAAAGTCGGCGACGTCGAGGTCTCGCTCGCCGGCCGGCCGTTCCACATCAAGCGCGAATTCCTCGACGACATCGCCGAGCACGGCCTGACGGCGCATGTCGCCAACCTCCACAAGGCGCTGCTGGTCATGCATTCGCCAACCGACGACACCGTCGGCATCGACAACGCCACACGCATTTTCGTCGCGGCCAAGCATCCCAAGAGTTTCGTTTCGCTCGAAGATGCCGATCACCTGCTCAGCCAGAGGCGCGACAGTGCCTATGTCGCCGACGTCATCGCCGCCTGGGCCGAGCGTTACATCGATCCGCCAGCGCCCGCGCCAGCCGCCGCTTCGGGCGAGGCGCCACGCCAGGTCGTGGTGCGCGAAACCCGCAACAGCAAATTCCAGCAGACCGTCATGGTAGGTCCGCATCAGATGCTGGCCGACGAGCCGGTCGCGGCCGGCGGCGAGGATTCCGGGCCCGGTCCCTATGACTTTCTGCTGGCGGCGCTCGGCACCTGCAAATCAATGACCATGCGGCTTTACGCGAACCGCAAATCACTGCCGCTCGAGCGCGCCACCGTCACGCTAAACCATAGCAAGATCCATGCGCAGGATTGTGCCGAGTGCGAAACCAGGGAAGGCATGCTCGATCAGATCGACGTCGCGATCGGCCTTGAAGGCGCGCTTGATGCCGAACAACGCAAGCGGATCCTGGAAATCGCCGACAAGTGCCCGGTGCATCGCACCTTGACGTCGGAAATCCGCATCGTGACCAAGGCGGCGGATTGATGTAATATCCCTTGCAAAGCGTTTTCAAGCGAAAGCCTGATCCGGGGGTGGGTACCGGTTCGCGTGAAGAAAACGCGTCAGATAAGGACTTAGCCGCCCATGCCGGCCGTGAACCGCATCGATCCGAAAACCGTGTTTTCACCGGACGAATGGAGCCTTTTGACCTCGCGTAGCTCGTGGCGCGGCATGTGGCTGGTGGCCCACGCCTGGGGCACCATCGCCGCGGCAATCGCGCTGGTCGCGCTATGGCCCAATCCGCTGACCTGGCTGATCGCGGTCATGGTGGTCGGCACGCGCCAGCTCGGATTGGCGATCCTGATGCATGAGGCCGCCCATGGCGGGCTTCACAGCAACAAGGCGATCAACGAGTGGATCGGACAATGGCTGTGCGCCGTGCCGGTCGGCGCCGACCTTAATAGCTACCGCGCCTACCATTTGCAGCATCACAAGTTTACCCAGCAGCCGGAGGATCCCGACCTCTCGCTGTCGGCGCCGTTTCCGATCACCAAGGAGAGCTACGGCCGCAAGGCGATCCGCGATCTCACCGGGCAGACCTTTGTCAAGCAGCGGTTGCCGCTGCTGCTGGCGCTGTTCAAGCGCGGCGCCGAGGATGAGCCGATGTCACATGAAAGCTTCGTTTCGAGCGGCCGCGAGAAGATGGCACGCTTTCTTGGCCTCAACGCCGTGCTGTTTGTCCTGTTCTATATCGCCGGCGCGGGCGTCTGGTATTTCGGCGTCTGGGTGGTGGCGATGGCGAGCTGGCTGTCGCTGGTGACGCGGATCCGCAACATCGCCGAGCACGCCTGCACATCGACGGGCGAAGACCCGTTCAGCCATGCCCGAACGACATTGGCCAACCCGATCGAGCGGTTATTGATCGCGCCGTATTGGGTCAACTTCCACGCCGAGCATCATCTGTTCATGTACCTGCCGTGCTACCGGCTGCCGGAAGCGCACCGGCTGTTGATCGAGAAGGGCCTGATCAAGCGGATGGAGGTCCGGCCCGGCTATCTCGAGGTGATGCGGCTTGCGACCTCGCGCGCTTAAGCCGTAGAAAGCGGCCTGACGCGCAGCGCGCCGCGCAGGCCGGCCGCGGTGCCCAGCATGATGCCCGCAACCGCGACGAACGATGGCAATGCCAGCGTCGACAATCCGGTCAAGCCCTGGCCGATCGAGCAGCCGAACGCCATCACCCCACCCGTACCCATCAGCGCAGCACCTCCGGCCGAACGCAACATGTGGCGCGGCGATTGATAGCCCTCCCAATGGAAACGGCCTGTCGCCAGCGCCGTCAGCAGGCTGCCGGCGAATACGCCACCGACGGTGGCGATGCCGAAGTTGAGCGTCGATCCCGTCGACAGCATCACATATTGCAGGGAATCCGCGATCGGCGCGACAAAGGTGAGCGAGGCGACCGGCGCCGGATTGAAATCGTCGGCGCCGAGATGGCCGGTCGCGAACCATCCGGCGGCGATCAACAGCCCGACGAGGAAGCCGGCGGCGATTTGGCCCGGCGATCTGCGAAACGGCGCATGCGCGAAGGCAAAGATGATCAACGCCGCCGATATCACCGAGGCGGCGACCATCCGAGCATAGGTCTCATTGAGACCTACGATCGACAGCAGCGCCGGCACCGACGTCAGCTTGGTGGTCACCTGCGACACCTGCACCGCGGCGATCCGCGCCGGCGCGATCAGGCCCTTCAGCGTCATCGCCGCAAAGATGCCGAGCACGATCACCACCACGAAGGAGCGCAGATTGCCGCGGCCGAGCAGCACCAGCGCGCGCGAGCCGCAGCCATTGGAAAGCACCATGCCATAACCGAACAACAGCCCGCCGAAGAACATGAGCGGCGCCGAAAATGTCGACTGCAGATAGATCGACTTGCCGAGATCGACCAGGCCCCGCGCGACCAGCAATTGAGAGGCGGCAATCGCCACCCCGATCGCCAGCGTATAGGTCCGCACCAGACGACCGTCTCCCTCTGCCCACCAGCCGCGCAGGCTGCTCATCATGCAAAATCCGCTCAACCGGCCGACGGAGCCGTAGACGAGACCGATGGCAAGACCGGCAAGGACGGCGATGTTGACGGCGGAATCCATAGGTCGCTTCCCTGAGCCAGGCTTAGATTAGCAACAGTCCTCCGTCATTGCGAGAAGCGAAGCGACGAAGCAATCCAGACCTTTTCCGCGGCGAGATTTCTGGATTGCTTCGCTTCGCTCGCAATGACGGTTACGGCCGCAGGATCACGCGGTCGCGCGAGGAACCGGCGACCGCAACGAAGGCACGCTTGGCATCGTAAAGAGGGTATATCGCGGCCGGCC
>JBATYU010000523.1:0-2419 GCA_049674245.1 Bradyrhizobium sp.
CCTTTCGGACATGCCGAAGCAGTCGTCACATGTCTGTTGTTGGGGGAAGAGCGGACCTAGCTCGCACGCGCCCCGAGGTCTGAAAATGACCGATGCTGTCGAAAAAGTCTTTTTGCATCGCTGAACACAGATTCTCCGAGCCGCAGGCGCGGCGATCTTACAAATGTGTGGGGGGAGCCATCATAAAGCGATGAACTCGCCGGTGGCTTCGGTAACTGGCCTGGGGCCAGATCGACGAACAATCGTCGCGTGATTCGTCTTTCGGCGGGAAATTAGTCGCAAAGCAATTTGGGACTTTTTCGACAGCATCGACCCAACTGCGACATAGGCCGGATTGAATCCTGAGCGCAGCAGCCCTCCTGGTGCTAAGCGTGGGCCGATTTCTACAAGGCCGTTCACGCTGGCAGCGGCTGCGCCAGCATCAGCCTAAGGGGAGAGGCCGGTGATCGGTCCACCGATCCAGGGGATCGCCTTGGATGTGGACCTTGGCCTTGGCCACCAGTGCCTGACGTAAGGGCAGTCAACAAAAGAATTCCGCACTGTGACGTAGATCATAATCACAGAGATCGCTTCCCGAGTACGGTCTTCCTCGATGACAAACTTGGGGAGGTCCCGATGTCAACGAGCGTAAACGGGAATGAACCGCTGAGCCCACAAGATCGGACTAGAGGTCTCGCCGAGAGCGGGACTATACCAGCAGCAACCGCTCCCCATAGCGTCCTCATTGGACCGGGTGGCACGATACCACTTATCCGGCCCCCACCTCCTAACTTTGTTTACACGTTTGCCGGTAGCACTGCGGATTTCGATGTTGCCTACGACAACACCCTGAAGTCGGTGGGACAGGCGCTCGCGGACGCGATACTGGGGCGTTGCGAGCAGGATCTAAGCCAGCTTCGCAGTATTTTCGGAGGCGTCAGCGCAGGCCGATTTAGCGTCTTCATCGACCCAGTACCCCCGGCCCAGAAACCCTACGCATACCACTTCGGTTGCGCGGGCACAGAGATCCACTGCGTTGTTGACTACGCAACGGATGGTGACCTGGCGAATTTCCTGAACTGCGCTGAGGTCGCCGAGGTGTTGATGGCCGATCAAGCAAAGGGCTGGAATTGCGGAGCGAGCGCTGGCGAGGGCCTTTCTCGGGTGCTGGCGACTGAGTTACATCCAGCAAGCCTTGGCCGTTTTGCTTCAGCCTCTCACTGGCTAAACAGCGCACGGCCGGACTGGGTAACTCAGACGGAAGGATCTGACCGGCACTACGTCTCGATAGGCTGCGCGACCCTGTTCATCAACTATCTGCGACACCAGCTTCGTTTCAGTCTTGCTCAGATCGTCCAGGCAGCCGGGACCACACTTCAGCAAACCTATGAGCGACTGACTGGCTCTACGGACGCCTTTGGGCCGTTCGCAAGTCTTCTGGAAGCTCGCTTTCCCCCTGGCGTTACCGTCGATCTCCCTAACGATAATCCATTTCCACTGTCCGAAGTTCCCGAGGTCATGTTTGAGCCCGCCAAGCTCGCAGGCAAAGACGTCCTCTTGAGCGGACTGGTACCGAAGTTCACGGGCGCGGGCCAACAGAATTCGTTCGTAAATAGTCAATCTCCAATCGCAGGCAAGGTAGTGCCCGGTGGCAGCATCGTGAGCATGCACCTGGTACAGGGTGAGACGCCGTAGACGCTGGCATACACGCCGGTGAGAGCGTGTGCAGCAACGCAGCGAGGCTCGGATGCCAGGATTTTTCACGCACATCTACACATGCAGGCGCGTCGCCGACCATTTGCTACAAGGGGAATTCCCCGACTGGCCGGACGTGGGCGGGGCTCTGGACGGCCTTGATCCCAAGACCTGTGGCACGATCATGCAGAAGTGGGAAAAATTCACCCACCTCGGCGCCATCGGGCCCGACATGTTCTACTTAAGCCAGGATTGGAACAACGGCATACTCGGGCCGGTCAGCGACGAGCTGATGCTCGCCTTCGCCGTCTTCTACTTCATCGATAAGGAGAAGGAGACCGATTTCGAGATACTGTTGACCATCCTGGCCGAGGCCAACTCACCGCTGGCCGCCCTGCTGAGGTTACTGATCAAGCTGCAGAAGATCTGGCAGAACTTCCTCGACGGCTGGAACGCCACCATCGGCCCGCTGGTCGCCGACATCGCGAACCTGCCCGACGACCTCACCGGCGGGGTTCTGAGCGAGTTCGGCGTGGTGATGGACGAACTCAAACTGGCGCTGAAGCTCGTCGCCGAGGAAGAACTGCTGACCTTCAAGGACATCTTCAGCCTTCAGAATACCTGCGTGCAGAAGGGGTTCGGCGAGAAGCTCTTCCTGTGGGGCGACATGAGCCACTACCGCAAGCCCTCGGCGCTGTGCCAGGGCTTCGTCAAGCAGGCCAACCTGATGCGCGCCCAGGCCCGC
>JBATYU010000524.1:0-1585 GCA_049674245.1 Bradyrhizobium sp.
CGCACGCGGGTGCCGATGCCGACCCGCTCGACCTCGCTCTTTGGCGCGAGGACGCCGTCCGGCCGCGTCAGGTTGCCGATCACGCGGAGTCCCTCCTCCTTGGTCGGCATGCCGCTCTGCGTGTCGAGTTCGACCAGCAGCACGAGATATGGCGTGTACTGCTTAAACGCCGGCTGAATGGCATGGTGGACCTCGGTGTAGGAATGCACGGTGCCGCGACCCTCGACCGACACCCATTCCGAACCCAGCTCAGCGCACCAAGGGCACGCGGTGGACGGCGGGTAGCGGATCAGCTTGCACGAGGCGCATCGCTGCAGGCGGAAATCGTGTTTCGCACAGTAGGCGAAGTAGTCGAGGTTCTCATGGTCGAGATCATTGATCTCGAGCGGCATGTCGAGATAGTGCGCGGATATCATTTTCTCACCGTGTTATTTCTCAATAGAGCGCAGACGTGCGGCACCGGAAAGCTCCTCAAGAGCGACTCACATGAATTTTGGCAGCACCTTCGTCCACAACGCCTCGGTCGACTTCATCAACTTGCTGTGCGGAACCAGTGCGTTGTAGGTGTAGCAGAATAACCAATCGACCGGCTGCCGTTTCATATTGGCCTCGAGCGCGCGCGTCACGGTATCGACGGTGCCGACCAATGCGTAGCCGAGGTCGATCGATTCCTTTGCGGTCGCGAAGGTCTTCGTCACCGGGTCCATCAGGCCGCGCCGGAAGCCGAACGGCTCGAACCACGCCCGGCCGGAGAAACGCCCTGAGTCTTCCCACAACGCCATGGCCTCCTCGTCCGTGTCCGCAATGATGACATCGCGCAACAAGCCCGTGCCCTGTCCGCGGGGCTTTCCCGAGACCTCGGCATAGAGGTCGAACAGCGGTGACTCGTAGGCCTCATGCATCGGCGGCAGAATCGCGGTGACACCCTCACGCGCAGCCCAGCGAATAGAGTTCGGCGACGACGCGAACGGCAGGAACACCGGTGGGTACGGTTTTTGCAACGGCTTCGGCACCACACCGACCGAGGTCAACATGCCATTCTCGACGCCCTTGCCGTATTTCACCGTGGTCTCGAGATCCCAAGGCGTTGCGCCGGCGGGTACCTTCCAGTACTTGCCCTGGAACGTCAGCATCTCCTCGGTCCAGCATTTCTTGATGATCTGCCAGTTCTCCTCGAACGCCTCGCGGTTGGTCTGATCGATCGCATCATGTTGGTGAGGCAAGGTCCCGGAGACGCCGTGCGTCTGCTGCGCCATAACATCGACCCAGCGTCGCTGATAGCCGCGCGCGAAGCCGGCGCAGGCGCGCCCGCCAGTCATGTGATCGAGCATCGCGATGTCCTCGGCGACACGGATCGGGTTGGCGGCCGGCAGCACGATACCGAGCTGACCGACGCGGATGCGCTTCGTCTGCATCGCGAAGTAGAGGTCTAACAGCACGGGGTTGTTAGAAAGCTCGAAGCCCTCGATGTGGAAGTGATGCTCGGTAAAGCTCACCGAATCGTAGCCGAGATCGTCGGCAAGTTTGACGAGTTCGGTCAATTCTTTCAACATACGCTGGTAGAGCTCCGGCCGCGTCGCAGCCA
>JBATYU010000525.1:0-2174 GCA_049674245.1 Bradyrhizobium sp.
ACGGATTGGCCGGATCGACCTGGTCGTTGGCGTCCTTCTTCACGTTCGGCAGCCGCACCAGCGGTTTGGTCAAGCGATTGGGGTGATGAATATAGTCGAAACCGAAGCGGCCCTTGACGCAGAGCCGATTGTGATTGGCCGGGCCGTCGCGGCCCTCGGCATAGATCACCTTGTCGTCCTTGACCTGGTAGGTGACCTGGCAGCCGACGCCGCAATACGGGCACAGCGAGTCGACGTGTCTGTCCGGATAGGTGACGCGGGTCTGCCTGTCGTCGAGCATCACCGCCGGCATCAGCGCGCCGGTCGGGCAGGCCTGCACGCACTCGCCGCAGGCCACGCAGGTCGATTCGCCCATCGGATCGTCGAAATCGAACACGATTTTTGAAGCGTGGCTGCGATAGGCCATGCCGATGACGTCATTGACCTGCACCTCGCGGCAGGCGCGTACGCACAACCCGCACTGGATGCAGGCATCGAGATTGACGCGCATCGCCGGATGGCTGGCATCGGCCTGCCAGCGCTCGGCGTGCGGGAAACGGCTTGCGGTCACCTCGACCTTTTCGGCCCAGTGCCAGAACTTCGAATCCGGATCGTGCGAGGTCTCGCGCGCCGGCTGGTCGGCGACCAGCAGTTCCATCACCATCTTTTGCGCCGCGACCGCACGCGCACTCGTCGTCTTGACCTTCATGCCGACGCTGGGCGTGCGCTTGCAGGAGGCCGCCAGCACCCGCTCGCCCTCGATCTCAACCATGCAGGCGCGGCAGTTGCCGTCAGGCCGATAATCGGGTGCCGGCGAATGGCACAGATGCGGGATTTCCTGGCCCTGGCGTTTTGCCACTTGCCAGATGGTCTCGCCCGCCTTGGCCTCGACCTGCTTGCCGTCGAGCTCGAACTTGATCTTGGTCATTCCGCCGCTTCCTTGAACTCGTCGGGGAAGTATTTAATCACGGAGGTTAGCGGATTTGCGGCCGCCTGGCCGAGGCCGCAGATCGACGCATCGCGCATCGCCTGGCTCAATTCGTCCAGCAATTGCCGGTTCCAGACCGGCCGTTCCATCAACAGTGCCGCCTTCTGGGTGCCGACCCGGCACGGTGTGCACTGGCCGCAGCTTTCATCCTCGAAGAAGCGCATCAGGTTGAGCGCCGCGTCCTTCACACTGTCCTGTTCGGACAGGATAATCACAGCAGCCGAACCGATGAAGCAGCCGTATTTTTCCAGCGTGCCGAAATCGAGCGGGATGTTATCCATCGAGGCTGGCAGAATACCGCCCGAGGCGCCGCCCGGCAGGTAGGCGCGGAATTTATGCCCTTCCGCCATGCCACCGCAGAACTCGTCGATCAGTTCGCGCACCGTCAGACCGGCGGGCGCAAGTTTCACCCCGGGATTTCTGACGCGGCCGGACACCGAGTAGCTGCGAAGACCGTGATGCCCGTTGCGGCCGTGAGAATTCCACCAGTTCGCACCCTTCTCGACGATGTCACGCACCCAGAACAATGTCTCGATATTGTTGATCAGGGTCGGCAATCCGAACAACCCGACCTGGAACGGGTATGGCGGCTTGTGCCGCGGCAGCCCGCGCTTGCCCTCGATGCTCTCCAGCAGCGATGACTCTTCGCCGCAGATATAGGCGCCGGCGCCGCGGCGGACGTGGATCGTGGGGCCACCGGGCGGCAGCTTGGCAAGCTCGAGGGGAAGTACCTTGAGCGCCGCCGGATATTCGTCGCGCAGGTAGATGTAGACGTCGGTCGCATCGACGATGTGGGCGCCGATCAGCGTACCTTCAATGAAACGATGAACATCGCGAAGCAGATAGAAGCGATCCTTGAACGTGCCGGGCTCGCCCTCGTCGCCATTGACCGCCATCAGCCGCGGCCCGGGTTCGCCGAGCACCGCGCGCCATTTTCGTCCCGTCGGGAAGCCGGCGCCGCCTAATCCCCGCAGGCTGGAATCGTCGAGCGCCTTCAGGATGTCTTCCTTGCTGACGCGGCCGGCGCGCAGATCGCCCAAAAGCCTGTAGCCGCCGTCCTTCACATAGGCGCCGTAGTCGACGTAAGGCGGGATATCGGGATGAGTCTCGCCGCGCGCCGCGGTCGCCAGCACTTCGGATGCGGTCGCGTGCAGAATGTAATGATGGCCAACCTGCGCGACCGGAGCCACATCGCACAGTCCGACAC
>JBATYU010000526.1:0-7191 GCA_049674245.1 Bradyrhizobium sp.
CAATCCGGCCGTCGCGATCGCGCGATCGCTGACCAACACGTTTTCCGGAATTCGTCCCGTAGACCTTCCAGGTTTTGTCATCGCCGAGCTTTGCGGCGCACTCGCAGCAATGATGCTGATGAGCTGGCTGCTGCGCGCCGGAGGCGAGGGCGCTTCACTCGCAAAGGAGGCACAATTGTGAGCATAATGGGCTATGGACCTCATTCCCCGTCTGAACCTGATGAACTGGGTGGTCAGCCAGGGTCTCACCGGCCTGCCCGAGAACGAGGTGCTGCGCGGCTTCTGCGAACGCTGCCGCGCCGAGGGCCTTGAGCTATCGCGCGGGCTCGTCTTCATCGATACCTTGCATCCGATCTACGAAGGCCGCGGCTTTCGCTGGAACGACGTCGATAGCAACGAGAGCGACACCTTTGAATATGGCTCGACCAGCGATGGCGACGCCGCGAAGAACTGGCGCCGCTCGACCTTCTTTCACATGCTCGAACACGGCCATGACGAGATGCGGATCGATCTCAAAGATTGCGCCGCGCTCGATTTCTCCATGATCGATGAACTCGCCGAGAAGGGGCACAAGCACTTTATCGCCTTCGTGCATCGGTTTGGCGAAACCGGCGCGCTCGGCCAGATGGACTGCTTCTATTCCTATTGGCTGACCCGGCGCGCCGCCGGTTTTACCGAAGCGGAGATGTCGGCGCTGCGCGATCTGGTGCCGATTTTGGGACTTGCGATCAAATCGGCGGCCCAGGTCGACATCGTGCGCACGCTGGGGCGCGTCTATCTCGGGCGCGATGCCTCGAAGCGGGTGCTGCACGGCCGCATCTCGCGCGGTGTCGCCGAGCGGATCGATGCGGTGTTGTGGTTCTCCGATCTGCGCGGCTCGACCGCGATGGGCGAGAGCATTGGCCCCGGCGAGATGATTCCGTTCCTCAACGACTATGCGCAGGCCTCGATCGACGCCATCCATGACGCCGGCGGCGATGTCTTGAAGCTGATCGGCGACGGCGTGCTCGCGATGTTCACCGGCGAGGACATGGCCGGCGCGAGAAAGGCCGCGCTAGAGGCCGAGCATCAATTCAGAAAGAACATGATCGCGCTCAATGCCCGCCGCGCCAAGCAAGGCCTGCCGATCACCTCGGCCTATATCGGCCTGCATGTCGGCGAGGTTTATTACGGCAATATCGGCAGCGAAGACCGGCTCGATTTCACCGTGGTGGGTCCGGCCGTCAACGAGGTCAGCCGGATCGCCTCGATGTGCCGGTCGATCGATCGCGATTTGCTGGCTTCGGCGGACTTCCGCGGCGGGCTCGATGCCACCGGCCGGCGCTATCTGGTCTCTACCGGCCGCTACGCGCTGCGCGGCATCGGCCGCGCCCAGGATCTTTACACCCTCGATCCCGATATCGCTTCGAGTGAGCCCGTGACCGGCAGCTACGAGCGCTATCTCAAGAATTAGGGCGTGAACCCATAAATTCAGAACGGTCGACGGATGTCCGCTTTAGTGCGCATTCCGGACTCACGTCGGACGTTACGGCACTTCGCAGATGTGCTCATGAGCAGACATTGAGGCTCTGAAATGTAGGTTAAATTCGGCGATCCGGATGCCTCGCCTATCTCACCAAGCCATTGTCCGCGACGTCGCTGATCGAGCCGCTCGAGAGAGCATCGGCGGGCTAGCGTAATACGCCCGCCGCCGTCACGGGGGCCATTGGGACAGTGTACTCAAGAACAATGTCCTTTGATCCAATTGTGAGCATCCCCAGCCTATAGCATCCTTTGATCCGGGCCTTCGCTGTAGTCCATTTTGCTTGGGGAAGAGATCATGCCTTATGGCGCCTCGATCGACAGCCACGTCTACAACCCACCAATCACGGCCGAAGTTCTCTGCGGGATTTCTCGCGAGCGAGGATGGCGGCGCGGCACAATCGTGAAGTCCGCATCATCCCAACTTGAGATTGAGACCCAACTGGTGGTGGATCGGCTCTTGCGCGAATGCTTCACACGCAAATCGCCGCGCCGCATAGGCTGAATTGACATCCCCTGACACCCACCCACGACCCCCGGGGATAGGGAAAAAGTTCGGATTGGGACCCACTATTTTCCCGCGCACGCTCCTGTCGATATTTATCTGACCGGCTGACTTAACCTCGCGCCGCATCGAGGCCGACGAATGCGCCATCCCTTCACTGCATTTGCCCGTAAGCGTCCGCCAGAAAATGGTCGAAAGCCTCAATTCGAATGAGGCCAAGGCGCGGATACTCCATATCGGTGACGATGTAGAGCGCGACAGTCAGCGTCCCAGCAAACAGAGCCATGTGTATCCAGCTGCGCGTAGGGCTCGCGGCCATGCCAAAGCCAGCAAGAAGCGAACATCCAAGACCAAGACCGAAGAGCATCACATAGATGATCTCCGGCGGATGCTTTTCGCTTGCACCAGCACGCATTCGCGCGACCTCAAACACGCTATTCAGGGCTGGTAGTGACAATGAACATGCGGGTTGGTAGGCGCTCTTTGGGCAGGCCGCCACGGCCGCATTCCAAAGGTTGTTTTTGAGTTGGAGCAGCTGGTTCCGCTGCTGGCTGGAAAAGTCCTCCACCTGTTGCCACAGCAGGAAATCGTGCTGCATGCGATACAGATCAATGCGCGCGCGGACATAGTCCTTGAGCTTACTCTGGAGGTCGCGGGCGATGTTCGCTTCGAACAGGCCGAGGCGGTCATAGGCGGCGGTGACCGCCGTCGCCTCCTGGAGCACCAATTGCCGGCGGTCATCGAAGCGTTGCAGGGCGCCAGAGATCGTAAATGCCAAGAGCAATCCCATTAGACCGAAGATGGCTCCCTCGACCGTGGCAAGCCCGGCCATGTTGTCGGCACCTTCGTGCTTTCGATACCGCAAGCCCAAAGTCCTGCCGCAGTGCAGCGCAATCAGCGAGCCGACGAAAAAGATCGCAGCAATCCCCGCAGCGAAAAACATGAAGATCATCGGACAACAAGCTCCGTTCCGGTGGGCACTCCGATCCGTGCCGGAGCTTGTCTCTCCTGCCGAGCGGATCGGTGTCTTGGGCGGCACATCCGACAGCCGACAGACGGCCTAACAATTCTCAACAATTTTCGAGTTGCTATTGTCCCATGGGACAATAGCGAATGCACCGCGCGAGGCATACCAACCACCGTGCTATGTTAAACCACCGGCCTTGAGAGGCTCAACTGGTTCGCATTTTTTGCAATCCATAGCTGTCCTTGAAGCTGCGTGGCGGGCAGCCCAAGGGATATCATTCTTGCCAAATCGAGACCTCGTCTTTGTCGTCGATGACGACCCCGGAATGCTGCGGAGTGTAGCTCGAATGCTGCGGCAGTTCGGCTACGCCAGCTTGTTGTTTCCGTCTGCGGAGGCTTTCGCAAACCAGAGCGATTTCGACAGGGCGGTTTGCGTCCTTCTCGACATCAACCTGGGCGATGGTTCAGGGATCGAGTTGCGGCATCGCCTCAACGCTGCTGGCATTTCCGTGCCTGTCATCTGCATGACTGGGAACGACAGCCCTGCCGTTCGCACGGCTGCGCTTCAATCCGGATGCCTCGCCTATCTCACAAAGCCATTCTCGGCGAAGTCGCTGATCGAGCCGCTCGGGAGAGCATCGGCGCTGACACAGTCCGACCGGCTTCGCGCGAATTTTCCATCGCGCGTTATTCGTTGATGGCCGGGACAGCCCCAAGCCATTTTCCGACATGGGTCAATCGCGCCGTTTTGGCGGTCAGCCATCCACTTCCGGTAGCTGCCACTGCGCAAAGCGCACAAGGCACGGCGTCAAACGGTCTAAGGTAAGGACCAAGTCACATCGGCGGCAGCGTGAACTGAAAAGTCGCGCCCCGTCCTGCGTTGGGGCTCGCCCACAAACGGCCGCCATGCAATTCGATGATCCGCCGACTGATCGAGAGTCCCATGCCGGTGCCGTGCGGTTTGGTGGTGAAGAATGCTTCAAAAATGCGTTCGTGTCCGTCGGCCGGAAGCCCCACGCCGGAATCACTCACCGAAATCGATAGTTGGCCATCCTCGGTTCTCCTCGATGTGACGCTCAGCCCCCCGCCCGTCGCTTGCATCGCTTCGATACCGTTGGACATGAGGTTCATCAAAATCTGCTGCAGCTGTACGCGATCGGCTCTGGCCGTCGGCAGGCTGACGTCGAGCTCGGTGCGGATTGAAACCGAGTTCCGATGCGCTGTATCGTTCAGCAAAACGGTCATCTCTCGAATGATTTCGTTCAGGTCAACCGGTTCCTGTTTTGGCGTCCCTCGCCGGTAGAGCGAATGAACTCGGTCGACGATCTCCGCGGCACGCGTCACGTCCGCGACCATTGCTGAGGCTGCGGCGCACGCTTCTTCCACCTCGGGTGCATCACGACGGAGCCATCGCGTGCAGGCCGTGGCGCGCATGACGGCGGCGGTGATCGGCTGCTTGATTTCGTGAGCCAGCGACGCCGCCAGCTCTCCCATGGTCATGACCCGGCTCATATAGGCCAGGTCCGCCTCCATCTGCCGCAGCCTCTCGCGCTCTTGCTCTGCGCGCTTGCGATCTTCAATGTCCGTCAACGTTCCGTACCATTTGCGGATCTTGCCGTTCTCATCGCGCAGTGGCACTGCCCGAACCAGGAACCAGCGGTATTCGCCGATGGCACTGCGATGCCGTGCCTCGTTCTCGAACGGCTCACCGCTGGCCAGGGAATGCTGCCACTTGGTCATGTGTCCATCGAGGTCATCCGGATGAAGCGTAGCCTGCCAACCGGACCCTGAAGTGTCTTCCGCTGACAATCCTGAATATTCCACCCATTGTCGATTTACCCAAGCGCTGCTTCCGTCCGCCAAGGTAGTAAATGCCATGGTCGGTATCGCCTCGATCACGTCGAGCAGCTCTTTTTCACTCTGGCGGGCGACCTCCTCAGCCTTCTCGCGTTCGGCTCGTTGTCGGGCTTCGCGCAGCGCGCGACGCACCGACGGCCCGAGCCTCGACAGTCGCGTCTTCAGAACATAGTCGGTGGCCCCGATTTTGAGCGCTTCGATCGCCGCTTCCTCGCCGAGCGTGCCGGAAACGAAGATGAAAGGCAGATCGGGCCGGGCACTCAGCGCAAGCTTCAATGCGGAAAGACCGTCGAACGAAGGAAGCTTGTAATCCGCGAGGATCAGTTCGATTTCAGAGTCTTCAAGACCGGCCAGGAACTCGGCTCGAGTTTCAACGCGGGTTACGTCACAGACGAAATGATCGCCTTCAAGGAATACGTGAATGAGCTCGGCGTCATGGGCGTCGTCCTCCAGCAACAGAATCCGGAGAGGACTATTCACGGTAGCTTCTCCATGCTGCCCGGCGGCGGCTCGTTGATGACCCCCCAGAAGATGCCAAGCTCCTTGACCGCATTGACGAACTCGTGAAAATCGACCGGCTTTACGACATACGCGTTCACCCCGAATTTGTAGCTTCTCATCTTGTCTTTCTCTTCGTGGGATGATGTCAGCACCACCACCGGGATCATCCTCAGGCGCTCGTCGGCCTTGATCTGCTGCAAGACTTCCAATCCATCGACCCTCGGGAGTTTTAGATCGAGCAGAATGACCGCCGGGTTCTCGTTCGGGCGAGTATGGAATTTGCCCCGACAATAGAGGTAGTCCAGAGCTTCCTGTCCGTCACGGGTGACGACGACCTCATTGGCAAGGTTGTAATCTTCCAGCGCCGTCAGAGTAAGCTCCACGTCTTTCGGATCGTCCTCGACCATCAAAATCCGTCCCAGCGTATCCATTAGAGTGATCCCTTCTTCAGAGCGTTTCCATCCCTGTTCCTGTATCTCATGGCCTGGGAAGCGAGAAATAAAAAGTCGCGCCTTGATCCAAGACCCCCTCTGCCCGGACCGTTCCGCCATGCCGGTGGATGATGCGCTCGACGGTCGCCAGCCCAATTCCGGTGCCCTCAAACTCTTCCGCCCGATGCAGACGCTGAAATACGCCAAACAGCTTGTTGACGTACTGCATCTCAAAGCCTGCGCCGTTAT
Source organism: Bradyrhizobium sp. (assembly GCA_049674245.1). Lineage (GTDB taxonomy): Bacteria > Pseudomonadota > Alphaproteobacteria > Rhizobiales > Xanthobacteraceae > Bradyrhizobium. Next base: position 6,031 of record JBATYU010000526.1, read on the forward strand.
CGGCGACGAATACCTCGACTTGATTGTCTTTCCGGTCGCCACAGCCAATCTCGATTTTGGCCCGCGGCCGTATTCGAGTGAATTTGACAGCATTGGACAGCAGGTTCGCGAGGACCAGTTTCAGCATGGAACGGTCCCCGTAGCAGACCGGCAGCGCTCCGATCGTCCAGGAAATGTCCCGATCCTTGGTGTCCTGGCCGAGCTCCGCGATGACCTCGCGGACGAGCTGGTTCAGGTTCACGGCCGTCTTCCTGGCCTCGGCACGCCCGAGCCTCGAAAAGCTCAAGAGGTCGTCAATCAGACTGCCCATTCGCTTTGACGCCTCTAGGATCATTGCCATGTAGCGACGAGCTTTGTCGTCCAGAACAGAAGAAGATTGTTTCTGCAGCAGCTCGGCGTAGCCGACGACATGGCGAAGCGGCGCCCGGAGGTCGTGGGAGACTGAATAAGTAAACGATTCCAATTCCTTGTTTGCCGTTTCAAGCTCTGCAGCTCGGGTCGCAAGTTCCTCTTGGGCGCGGCGAAGGCCGTCCTCGGTCCGCCGGCGAACAGCGGCGAACGAAGCGACAATGATCCCCCATGTCACGAAAGTGAAAAAGTAAGGCAGCTCTCTGCTGGAAATATCGAAGGAGTAGCGCGGCTCTATAAAGAAGTAGTCAAACAACAGCATGGAGAGCAGGACCGCCAGCACGGAAGGCCCATTCCCTGCGTACCAGGTGACGATCGCGATCGACAGAGTAAAAACCGGCACTTCCACATCGCGGAACTGGTAGTATTGAAACGTAAGGGCCAGCCCAAATGCAATCGCAACGCAAGCGGCTGAAAGGCCGTAGCGCAGGATCGGTGAGCGGACCTTGTGTAATTCCAGGTCCCAGCGCGCCAGGGTTCGCTTCACTCCGACACGCGGCGGTCGTTCCTCAAGGTCACTCATTGTGACGCTTTTCTTCTGTCCAGAGCTTGTTGTCCGTCGCGGGTAACCACGACCTCATTGGCCAGGATGTAGTCGCCCAGCGCGATCAGCGTAAGCTCCACGTCATTCGGATCATCCTCGACGACCAAAATGCGTCCCAGTGTTGTCATCGCGTGTCCTTTCTGCCACATCCTGTGCGTTTAGGAGAGAGAAATAGAAGGTGGCGCCTTGATCTACCGCTCCCTCGGCCC
>JBATYU010000527.1:0-7569 GCA_049674245.1 Bradyrhizobium sp.
CTTGTTAAGCTTTCGCCGCGCCGTCTTAAGTGCTTGCCTGTCCCTGCCCAGTCCCTGGCCGATCGAGCCGATTAAGCGCCGAGCGGAGGTCATCGAGCATGGCCTTGAAATCGCGGCTCAACGCCGCCCTGCGGCCGACTAGCACATAATCATGGTGCGGTCGCATGGCTATGACATCGAGCCGTTTCACCAATTCGCGAAGCCTTCGCCGGATCCGGTTACGCTCGGTCGCGGTGCCGTTTTTCCGGGTAACGGTGAAGCCGATCCGGATCGGGCCCAAATCGTCTCGGCGGCGGCTCTGCACGACAAAGGCCGCGCTATTGACCCGCGCGCCATTGGCAACGGCGAGGAAGTCCGCCCGCTGCCTTAGCCGATCCATAATGTAATCTCCGGAGACGCCCGGTTCAGGCGCTCAGACGCTTGCGGCCCCGCGCGCGGCGCGCGGCGAGGACCTTGCGGCCGCCGGTCGTGGCGAGACGGGCGCGGAAGCCGTGACGGCGCTTGCGCACCAGTTTGCTGGGTTGATAAGTCCGCTTCACGGGTAATTCTCCGCTGACCGGGCAATTTGCCGCTGACTTGAGAGCTAAGTCCGGTGATGCTGGCCGGCCCGGAACAAGGCCGTTTCAGGGCCCCAACGAGCCGCCACCGGTGAAACCGGGCCATCGCGGACAATTGGCGCGGCTTATACGGGAGCGACCCGTTTTCGTCAATGTTGCCAAGTGTCTCGCGGGGTGTGCATCGATACGTCGTAATCCGAGTGAATATATTGATATTTTCGGGGTTTTTCAGGGCGAGGATGGCGGGCCGCCCGGTCCAATCCTAGATCGGAACTAGGCGGACATTAGCGATCGGTAATTTGACCCGGTCGAGGTGCGAACCGCATCCTGACATTCCGGTCAAAAAGGGCGGAAGAATATCGTGGCAGTCACTGACGCACAGCCGACCAGCGAGACGCCGCGGCCGATGCCGTCGCGCCGGTTCGGCCTGTCGGGCAAGCTTCTGCTGCTCACCATTCCGCTGGTCATGATCGCGGAAGTGCTGATCTATGTGCCCGCGATCGCGAACTTCCGCATGAACCGGCTGAACGACCGTCTGGCGGCGGCGAACACCGCGGCGCTGGTGCTCGATGCCGCGCCCTCGGGCATGGTGCCGGAATCGCTGGCGCGGCAGATCCTGACCTCGATTGGGGCGCGCGCGGTTGCCATCAAGCTCGGCCAGCAGCGCCGCCTGCTCGCCAGCGCCGATCTGCCGGCGGCGATCGACCACGACATCGACATGCGGACCATGACGGTGTGGTCGGCGATCGTCGATTCCTTCGAGATGATGCTGGAAAGCGGCAACCAGGCGATCCGCGTGATCGGGCCGGCGCCGGGCGGTGCGCAATTCATCGAGACCGTGATCGACGAAATGCCGCTGCGCAAGGCGATGTACCGGTTTTCCCGCAACCTCTTGCTGGTCTCGCTGGGGATCGCGGTGCTCACCGCGGCATTGGTCTATCTCGCGCTGCATTTCCTGTTCGTGCGGCCGATGCGGCGGCTGACCGCGAGTCTTGCCGGCTTCCACGAAGATCCCGAGAATTCGGCGCGGATCATCGTGCCGAGCCAGCGCGGCGACGAGATCGGGGTTGCCGAGCGCGAATTGAGCGACATGCAGCGCGACCTGGTCTCGATGCTGCATCAAAAGAGCCGGCTCGCGGCGCTTGGGCTAGCGGTGTCGAAGATCAACCACGATCTGCGCAATCTTCTGGCGTCCTCGCAGCTGTTGTCCGATCAGTTGGCGAGCGTGCCCGATCCGCGGGTGCAGCGCTTTGCGCCAAAGCTGATGCGCTCGCTGGAGCGCGCGATCGCGTTCTGCCAGTCGACGCTGTCCTATGGCCGCGCGCAGGAGGCCGCTCCCGATCGCCGTCTGATCCCGATCGAGCCTGTAGTGGCCGAGGTCCGCGAAACCGCGGGGCTGGCGAGCGACGCATCGATCGGCTGGATCAACGCGATCGAGCGCGGGCTGACGGTCGATGCCGATCCCGACCAGCTGTTTCGGGTGCTGCTCAATCTCGTGCGCAACGCGGCGCAGGCGCTGGAGGGACGGCCGCGCAGCGACGCCGCGACCACGCAGATCCGCGTCACCGGACGCCGCGAAGGCGCGGTCGCGATCCTGGAAGTTTCCGACACCGGTCCCGGCGTGCCAGCGAGAGCGCGCGAACATCTGTTCGAGGCGTTCCAGACGTCGGGCCGTCCGGGTGGCTCTGGGCTCGGGCTCGCCATCGCCGCCGAGTTGGTTCGCGCCCATGGCGGCGACATCCATCTGGTCGAAGGCACCATCGGCGCCACCTTCCGGATCGTGATCCCGGACCGGCCGGTGGAACTTTTGACCATCCGCAACGAGCGGGCACGGGCGTAGGTTTGTGCCCCGTCATTCCGGGGCGAGGCCAACGGGTCGCGCAAATGCGCGCCCCCCGACGAGCGCAATAGCGCTCGCGCAGAGATGACAGGCTCCGCCTCGAACTACGATGTGCAATTGCACATCGGAGAATCTAGAGGTAATTGCACGAGATTCCGGGTTCGCGCTCGCGCGCGCCCCGGAATGACGAAGGTGGCAGGCGCCATCGGCCGGACCTTGCCAATTAAGGTCGGAGCGGGTAGCTAAAGCCCTCTTTCGCGGTCGTCCGGATTTGTCCGGAATGCATGCGGGCCGTTGGGCCCGAATCTTAAGCGAAAACGCGCCCGTAGCTCAGCTGGATAGAGCACTAGACTACGAATCTAGGGGTCAGGAGTTCGAATCTCTTCGGGCGCGCCACTTCGGTATATGCTATCGACGCCTTGCGCCGCAGATTTCCCGATTGGAGCCGGCGAGCTGCCTCCGCAGACCACTGTCACCGCAATTCCAATTTGCCGCGATGGGCTGGGCCCAAGAAGCGAAAAGTTATCCCCAGGGCGCGAACCCATAAAATCCGGAGGCGCCAGCGCGCGATGATATTGCCGGCCGGTTGCTGTAGGTTATTTCCAGGGTGATTCACGAAGAGTGATTGAGGCGCTACAAGGAGGAAGCTGATGAGTATCTTCAGTGAGCAAGACCCCCTCGACCCCGACGATCCTGAGCTCGACTACACACCTCTCCGGTTGCGCGAAAGAGCAGCGAAGCTAGGACTATCCGTCTCGCAGGGAGCAACATCGGAGCCCATCAGGTCGTCCCCAATCTCCCGTCCCGTCCCGCCCGACCCCAAGGCGATTAACGAACCTGCTAGGCACACGCGTGACTTGGACCGGCGAGCCGCGCTGTTAAGCCTTGCCGCTCGCGTCGCTGCGGTCGCCGGCGTTCTGGCGGTTGTGGCGCTGCTGTTCGTCATCATGAAGCCTGCCTCACGGCAATCCGTCGCCGTTTCAACCCCTTCCGACATAACGGGATCGACGAGCACCGCTCCGCCCCAGTCCAGCCAAGAAGACGTCGAATCGAAGCCCGCGCTCGCAGAGTTCAAAGCACTCGTCGAACCGAAGCCGGCGCTTGCAGAGTTCAAAGCGCTCCTCGCGCCACCGCCTAGCCAGCCGGCTACTCACGAGCAGTCCCAGCAGTTGCTACATCAGTTTTTGCAATGGGGGTCAAAAAACTAACACAACCGAAACATCTCAATAGTGGACCGTGAGAGTTTGCGATGCGGTTTCACCTCCCGCTCGGGACTGTGCGAGATTGGGAGCAGGGCGCGCACCGGCCCGATAGGGCGGCCCAAGTGCTGCTCACGGTCATTGCTAGAGACCCGGACGCAGTGGCTCGGGCTCTCAAGAGCGAGCCTCTGTCGGGTTAGATGGCATAGCAGCTTCGGCTTCCATCGCGTGGTACAGCGAGGATTGGCGCAATCGGGTGGGCCCGCATCATAGCGCCATGGCGAAGCAATATTGCCCATCTTCGTCGGCCGTGGCGCGCTACCTACGCCAGAGCACGCTATGACGGTCGCCCGGCATCCAGCTGGGTGACGCCGTTCTACGACGATCGTTGGATATGCGGGTCAAGCGGCTCGTTCGGTCTTGTATGGACGAACGAGAAGGTCAGCCGGAACTTTCCACGCTTCGCCGATCTTGTGAATCATCTCGACGGTGAGCGCTCGCCGCCGCGAAAGAACCTCCGACGCACGCGAGCGCGAGCCCAGAAGTTCTGCCAGCTCGGCCTGGCTATGGCCGAGTTCGTCTATGGCGTACCGGAGCACGTCGATAGGATCGAAGGTCTCGTCGATCTCGATCGGCCACCGCTTTGCCTCGTAGATTTCGACGAGCGCAAGGAGCACATCAAGCTTGTCGCCCTCTTCCGTACCATCAGGTGCGCCCCAACAGGCATCGATCGCTGCGAGCGCTGCGCGGTGATCCTGGTCTGTGCGAATAGGCCGGATGTCCATGTCATCTCCTTAGAACTGCGATACCTTCAATGCATCGATGCGATCATATTCCGCGTGGGCGCCGATGAACTTCACGAAGGCGATCTGCCGACGGAAATCGAAGGCGGCCACCAAGCGATAGTTTCCTCCTGCGACCTCAAACCTCACACGTTCGCGGTTCAGCACCTTGGCCCTCGGAGCCGCCTTCCCGACCTCATCGGTTGTTGTCCATTGCGCGGCTCTCACGATTGTGTGCCAGCGTTCAAGCGGGACCTTTGCTTCCGGGTGCTTGCCCCAGAAGCTGACAAGCACGTTTCGAGCGATGACCCGCATGCCCCAGCCTAGCATGTTCCCAAAACGGGAACAAGGTCCATATTGGGGAAGGCGGCCACGTATCCGGCATAGTGCAAGATCGCGGCCGGTCGCAGGCTTGCCTATTGGAGCGCGTAGCAGGCCCTTGCATCATAGCGCCACAGCGAAGCAATAGTGCCCATCTTCATCGGCCGGGCGCGCCATTTCGGAATACGCTATCGGCGCCACATGCCGCCGATTTCGTCGGCGAGCTGCCTCCGCGGAACCAGGCATCACACGATGACGGGCGCGAGTTAAGCGCACTGTCACCGTAATTCTGATATCATGCTCAAGTAGATACCTCTGGGTGTGTACGAATGCGCCTGTTGATCCTTGGTGGAACGCAGTTTCTCGGGCGCGCAATCGCCGTCCACGCCTGCGCGATGGATCATGACGTCACGTGCGCCGCACGAGGCGTCGCCGGAACAGTTGCGGACGGCGCTCGCTTCATTCGTGTGGACCGCGACGAGCCGGACGGCTTGGCGCCGCTTGCCGGCAAGGAGTTCGACGCCGTCGTTGATGTGTCGCGTCATCCCGGCCACCGCCGGCGGACCGGTCACCGGTCTCACAGCCGATGAAGAGAGCACAACTCTTAAAGCATGGCACGCGAGCCGATCCCAAAGCGACGCTACCGCCCATGAGGCGCAGCGCTAAATCGCAGGCGGTCGCATATTCACGGGTTCTTGCGTTTAATAGGCTCCAGCATCATAGCGCCACCGCGAGGCAATAGTGCCCATTTTCATCGGCCGTGGCGCGCCAGCACTTAGCAGCATGTGGCGGCCTTAACTTGCGTGGGCGTTTTTCTTCTTTCGATAAGTCGGCCAGAAATTCCGCCGGCGCTTGCTTACCGGCAAATTGTGCGGCCGTGTCGGACTGAAATCCGTCTCCGGTCATCTTTATGCCCAACGGTTTGCTCTTTCGGAGTATCTCCGAGCTTCAGCGCTCAGGGTGCTGACTGAGTCAAGAAGTAATGACGTAATAATCGTTGATGGGTTGATCGGCCATCGCGCACACTAGACCGGATATGCGCTCCGCCGCCGACTGTAGTTTAGGCAAAACAGGCCAATGCAAAACGAGCTTTTCGTAGCAGCTTGCCCGACGCGGTCGCCACAGAGCCGCCAACGACGCTCGGTATGACCACGTCGCCCGATCGCGCCGGGTATCTTGTACTCGACCCGTGGATACGAGGCGTTCGCCGATGGCCCAAAAGAGAACCCCCAACGAACGTCGTTTGACCAAGCGCCAGGTGCAGGAGCTGATTTCATCCGGTGCTCGACCTCGCCCGGATCTCTCGGCGGCGTTGGAGCCAACGTCACTGCAACAGCTCGTGTACGAGCTCGAGGGCGACCGTTATCTGGTGGTGTTCGGCGAGCAGGGCCCAGTCCGAGGGCTGAGGGGAAAGGGCGACATTTATGCGGCCGACTACTTTCGCCGGTTCGTGCGCTGGCTGGCGAAGGTCGACGAAGACGCCACGCATGGGCGCCAAGGCTCCGTCGATCATTGGGCCCACTATTCTGCGCTCAAACATCGGCTGATAGCCAATATCGATACGCTGGTCGCGCAGCTCCGTTCGACGATGTCGCGGACTGCAGACGAGCTCGACTTCTCGTATCAAAGTCTTGATGTTGTGTCCGCGTATGTGGAAGGCATCGGGGTCGAGCGGGCGCAGCAAGAAATCTACGATCACCTTGTGGCCTATGTCGGTGAGGTGCTCAGATTGCGTATTCAAGGGCATTGGGAAGTCGACAACGCCGATTGGCAACCCTATCCGTATCTGGTGGGAGCGATGCATGATCCCACAATGCCGATCAACGTAGTGTGGGAACAGCTGTCCGGCCTCGACCCCGTCAACCTAAGGGTAGCCGCTGCGAACGAGGTCCGCCGCAAGCGCAAGCCGCCGGGGCTCGTCGCTGATGCAGCGGCGAGTGTTCGCGCCGCCGCGCCAAAGGGTGTGCTGGCGCTTCTTCAGGTGGATGCATACGAGGTCACGAAACGATGGGCGGATGGCCGGCCGTGGGTCGTCATCTTCAAGGGGGACGTCGAGGTTGCCGGCGTCCCGTGCCGGGGCGAGGCCGCGTTCGGCCGCAAGGGTGACCTCATCTGCGCCACGCTGTCGCGCGAGCACCTCTTCGGCACGCGGCGGTTCGCCGCGGACTCTACCTTTCGGTACTACCGGGGAAGCGAGGACGGACGCCTTGCCGATGTAAAATTGGGCGCGGATCAAGAGATCGACGGCCTGCCTTGCCTTGGCGGAACGCTGTTGTGGTTCCACCCCAACCAGCGCGTCAGCTCTCTCCACTTGGCAAGCGATCACGATGTCGACGGCATTCCGTGCGCCAGCGGTAAAGATTTGCATGTTGCGTTGAACTTTCATCCGAACGGACGCCTTGCAAGTGCCATGCTGGCGCGAGAGCACGTCCTCACTGGCAGAGAATTTCCGCGCGGAACGCACGTCAGCCTGGAGGGAAAAGGTGGTCTCGTCAGCGTGGCCCTTCAGGAGGACCGGAACATCGATGGCATCCCGGTCAAAGCGGGTGCCGAAGCGCTTAAGTTCTACGATGATGGTCGCCTACGCGAACTGAGGCTGGCGCGCAGCCACGTGATCGCGGGCCGGCGCTACGACGGGGGCACGCTCGTGCGCTTCGATCGGGATAGCCAGGTGATTTATGCCCAGCCATAGGCCACAGTCGACCGTGCGGCCCGCGAGGTGTGGCGCGAAATCGCAGGCCGTCGCAGAGTTGGCGATAGGATCGCGTGGCCGGCTGCGGCATCACAGCGCCACGGCGAAGCAATAGTGCCCATGTTCATCTACCGCGGCGCGCCAGCACTTAGCAGCATGAGGTGGCCTTACTTGCGTG
>JBATYU010000528.1:0-1594 GCA_049674245.1 Bradyrhizobium sp.
TACGGTTCTGTCGTGACCGCCTCCATCGCCGTTTCATAGGCCATTGGCGAGCGGTAGCCGAGGGCTGAGTGCAGCCGCACCGGGTTGTACCAACCTTCGATGAAGCTGAAGCAGGCCATCTTGGCTTCGATCCTGGATGTGAACCTGCGTCGCTCCAGCAGTTCGCATTCGAGCGTGGCGAAGAAGCTCTCGCACATGGCGTTGTCGTAGGCATCGCCGACCGATCCCATTGACGGCCGAACGCCAGCCTCCCTGCAACGTTTGCCGAACGCCAACGATGTGTATTGGCTGCCCTGGTCGCTGTGATGGATGACGCCATCCGGCCGCCGCTGGCCGATCGCCATCTCCAGCGCGTCCAGCACCAGTTCGGTCCGCAGATGGTTGGCCATCGACCAGCCGATAATCTTGCGGCTCCAGGTATCCAGAACCACTGCGAGATAGAGAAAACCGCTCGCCGTCGGCACGAAGGTGATGTCGGCAACCCAGAGCTGGTTCGGCCGCAAAGCAGTGAAATCGCGGTCGACCAAGTCGGGCGCCGGTCTGGCCTCCTTGTCCCGCCGTGTGGTAACGATCGTGCCGCGCCGGCGGCTGGCACCAATCAACCCGGCTGCGCGCATCAGCCGGGCAATGCGTTTGCGCCCATGCTTCTCCCCTCCTGCCCGGAGCTCGGCATGCACCCGCGGCGCGCCATAGGTCTGGCGTGATCCAGCATGGATCGTCCGGATCCGCTTGAGCAGCGCGGCGTCGGCGACGGCATGAGCAGACACCGGTCGGCGCCGCCACCCATGAAAGCCAGCCTCCGACACGCCGAGCACGCGTGCCATCACGGCAACCGGAAACACCGCCTGGTGCGCGCTCATGAACTCGAAGACCCGGACGGGATCGTGCCGGTCTCGCGTGCGAACCAGGCAGCAGCTCGAGAGAGGATGTCGCGCTCCAGCCGCAGCTGCTTGTTCTCACGTCGCAACCGTGCCAGCTCGTCACGCTCTGCGGCGGTCAGCCCGCCACCCTTCTCCTCCCGGCGGCCCTCTTGCCGATCGGCTTGCGCAACCCAGTGGCTGATAGACTGCGCGGTCGGCTCAAACTCGCGGGCAAGGTCGGCCGGATCACGTCCAGCGCGAACCAAATCGACCATCTGGCGACGAAACTCAGGTGAATAGGGCGGATGCGTCTTGGGCATCTGAAAAGCCTCCGTTGAAAGCCTGCCGGGCTCCACGAAAGCGGGTCAACTTCACTGATCGATGCAGCCTGATACAGCGTGTCGTTTGTGGCGGGCGCTCCGGTCTCGACGTCCGCCACTCCCCAGGACTTTGCCCAGTCAATCGCAAAGTCATGGATGACGGCAATACTGAGGCCCGGCACCCGATAGTAAGCCATCGCCTCTTGGATCGTGAGTGGGTCGGCTCCCTGGCGATCGGGTACCTGAGGACCTTCGATTTCTGCGAGCATTTGGGAGCAGGGCCTCCGAACGGCTGCGAAATCCGGCATCACGATCAATAGCCAGTTGGCTATCGACCAAAGCTGATCAACGGCGAAGGGACTTATTGTTCTGCAACCGGCTCTTCTTCATCCCCAGTCTCCTGTTAGTCCCGAG
>JBATYU010000529.1:0-1867 GCA_049674245.1 Bradyrhizobium sp.
GTCGGCGCGCTGATCAATGCCGGCGGCGGTTCGGGGCCAGCGATGTTCGTGATCTCCGATATCAGCAAGCTGCGCGTCTATGTCAACGTTCCGCAGACTTACGTGCCGGCGATCAGGATCGGCGCCAAGGCCGTGATCAATATGCCGGAATATCCGAGCCGGACGTTTTCGGCGACGGTGGAAGCCTCTTCGCAATCCGTCGACGTCGCTTCCGGCACTACGCGGATGCAGCTTGGGCTCGATAATACCGGCGGCGAATTGATGCCGGGCGGCTACGCCAATGTGCGGCTGAGCCTGCAGCGCGAGGGCGTGCCGCTGCATATTCCGGCGAGCGCGCTGATTTTCAACCAGAGCGGCCTGCGGGTTGCGACGGTGGGCGCAGACGACAAGGTGCTGTTCAAGAAAGTGACGATTGCGCGCGATCTCGGCCGCGAAATCGAGCTCGCCTCGGGCCTCTCGGCGGAGGATCGCATCATCGTCGCGCCGCCAGATGGGCTCGCCGACGGCGATCAGGTCCGCATCGCCGGCAGCAAGAGCACACCTGCGAAGGTGTCGGAGAAGCAGGACGTGAAGGGGTAGGGGCGGGTCGCTCTCGTGCCCCGGACGCAGCGCAGCGCATAAGCGATGCGCTGCTGAGCCGGGGCCCACGCAACGTCATCGCGAATGGGTCCCGGTTCTGCGGCGCAGCGTGAAGGACGCTGCACCGCGCCCGGGACACGAGTCACCCCACCCGCCATTCCAAGACGCCATCGTCAGCCGAGACGATATCGCCTGACGAGCCGACCGGCGTGTGATCCATGTTCAACAGATGCCTGAGCGTCGCCTCGTCGCGCGGGGGCACCCGCGCCAGCGCGCGATTATTCTCCGCAGTCCGCAGCATCACCACGCCACGCTCGATGTCGCCGTTGCGACCATAGAGCACCGTAAAACTCTCGACCTCGCCCTTGCCCTTGGCCTCGGTGACGAAGTCGGGCACCGCGCGCTTGTTGCGGTCGGCCTCGGCCTGCATGCTTGCGTCCTGCGCGAGCGCCTCTTGAGGTACCTGCCGCGACAGCACCAGCGCGTGATGTTTTGTCACAAATCCACCCTGGCCGTAGAGCAGGCCGAGTTTTGCGCCGTTGCGGAGTTTTCGCACCATCGCACAGGCCGCATGCGTCATATAGGTGTTGAGCGGCGCGCCGAAGAAGGTCAACCCTCCCGTCACCGTCGGCTGCACATCGGCACCGAGACCAAGCGTCCGCCGCGCCATCTTGGGCACGCAGGGAAAACAGCTATAGAGCTCGATCGCGTCAAATTTCCTGCCGTCGCCGCCGACGAGATCCATCACCGCCTGCAGCACGGCGTTCTGCGGATGGCTCTCGTAAAACTGGTCGCGCAAGAGATAGTCGCGCGGCTCTTCCGCCGACGCCCCGCCCCAGATGTGAACGAGGCGATCCTCCGATATCCCCGCGGCACGCGCCTTGGCGAGGCTCGTCATCAGGATGGCGCCGCCCATGTTCACCGTCGGGTTGGCCACCATCAGTTTTGTATAGGGCCAGGCGATCAGGCGGTTGTCCGCTGTCGGCGTTGTGATTTCATCCCGGGAGAAGCGCCGCCTCAGCCAGGCGTTGGGATTTTCCGACGCTACGGCCGAATAGGTCGACCAGAGTTTTCCGGATTCGGCCATCGCTTCGCGCGGGGTCTGGCCCCAGTGCGCCGAGGTTGCGGCTTCGTAGAATGGATAGACGGTCACCGGGCGGAACACGCCGAGCTTTACGGCAAGCGGCTTCTGGAACGCGGCGCCGCGCTTGGGCTCTTCCACGTCATGGGCGAACGGCGTCCATGGCGGGGTAATGCCGGCGCGCTCGGCCTTGGTCGCGGTCGACTG
>JBATYU010000530.1:0-1845 GCA_049674245.1 Bradyrhizobium sp.
TTACCGATCAGCCAACGTAAGAGCGGACTCTCCAGGCGTCTGCGTCGGGTCAAAAGGCGAAATACTCGCTGCGAGCCCATGTCTTCCGCTTTACCCCTGAAAGCGGACTCAAGTCGGACATCGCCCGATGTCTCAAACGTGCCAACAAGAGACCCATGCACCGCAGCAAATAGACCCCTTATTCGATCACCTCGTCGGCGCGGGTGAGCAGCTTCGGCGGCACGTCGATGCCGATCGCCTTGTGGTCTTGAGGTTGATGGTGCATTCGAATTTTGTCGGCTGCTCAACGAGTCAGATCAACTGGCTTTGCACCCCTCAAAATCTTGTCAATATACGCGCGTGAAGCACGGTCCGTGGGACAAGAGGGTATCCGCGTCTATAGTCTCGCGAAAATAAACGGCCAACGGTAGTTTGCGGGCCAGCGTTAAATCCGCAATGATCTTGCCCGCCGCATTAAAGTGACGATCCTGTGACACGACCACGCCGTCGACCTGATCGTCGAATTGCGTGAATTTTCTCCCAGTCATCGGTTGTTCTCATCGCGGCATCGGAAGCATCGAACAAATTATTTCGAACAGGCGCTTTTTTGCATAGTCGCGCTCGCTTCCCAGCATTAATCTGCAGGAACGCAGACGGCGCCTCGACATTTCGCGGCGGCGGGGTAAGCTGCTTGTTCACGCGAACCTGCGACGTTGCACGTCAACTTGGTTCCTCTGATGAGGGAGAAAAAGGTGACCGGTTCCGTGACGCACTTCGCGATCCATGCGGAGCATCCGCCAAAGCTGGCTGAATTTTATCAGAGCCTGCCAGGCTGGCGCATCGAGCGAGCGCCCAGCATCGATTATTGGCGGATTCAAAGCGGTTCGAATACGGCAATCGATCTTAACGGCGGCCTGACATACCGGCCGTTCCCCGGACCGCGCAGCTGGGTGCGCTTTGTCGTGGGCTTTATCATGTTTGTCGTGTTGATGCCGTTCTTTGCACTGAAAGAGCTCGGCCGAGCCACTGGCGACGATAACCTGTATGATCTATTTTTCGTGCGGAGAGGCAGATATATGCCGCCGCAATCCTGATCTTCACCGCGAAAGGGGTTCGCCGCGTCGTTCTCAATTTGCTTTTTTCTCGGCGCCTGCCGGTTTTTTTGCATAGTGAGCCTCGGCTCTTGGTATTTTACGGTTGCGTGCGCTGCAGCCAACTCCTGCGGCAGTGGTCATCGGCCAAGCGATCGGAGTGACGAACATGATGTCGACAAGATTGCCGCTTTGGCTTCGTTTTTTCCTGCTTCTCGGTGTCGCCGCTTTTGCCGCCGGCGCGGGTCTCCTTGCCTATCGGTACTACACCCGCCCGGTAACGCTGACCCTGGCGGTTGGCTCGATCGACGGCGAGGCCGCCAAGGCAATGTCAGCGATAGCAAGCGAACTCGTTTCGACGAACGCGCCGGTGCGGCTTACGATTATCGACAGCGGCACCGCGCTTGAGGCCGCTAACGCTTTCTCCGCGGGTAAAGTCGATCTCGCCGTGGTTCGCGGCGATGTCGGTGACTTGTCGCAAGCGCAAGCCGTCGTCGTCGTCAGCCACATGGTCGTGCTGATCATCGCGCCGCCGGGATCGTCCATCGACGGCATCGACGGCCTGAAGGGACGCGCGGTCGGCGTGGTCGGCGGAGCAGCAAACGCCAAAATAGTCGATGCATTGACCAAGGAATATGATCTGACGAACGCAAAAGTTGTGTTCAAGAACCTTGCGTTGACGGATGTCCGGCAAGCCGTTCAGTCAAAACAGGTCAGCGCCCTGCTCGTCACGATCCCGCTCGCGGAAAAATACCTTTCGCTCGTTCGCGGATTT
>JBATYU010000531.1:0-2019 GCA_049674245.1 Bradyrhizobium sp.
GCGAAAGGGTACGTGATCATGAAGATTGGGATCGTTGGCGCGGGAAGAGTCGGGTGTGCATGCGCGCTCGCGGCTGTGATCCGTGGCAGTGCCCGCAACATCGTCATCGTGGACCGAACCCGCAAACGCGCCAAGGCGGTCGCGACCGATCTTCGCTACGGATCGCCGCTTTGCCCAAAGACGGCAGTCGTCGACGGGGACTTTGAGGATTTGGCGGATGCGGCCTTGGTGATGGTTACTGCTGGCATCAACGAAAAGGCCGGCGGCGCCACGGATCGTAGTGATCCCCAGGGTCGGTTGCGGCTTTTGGAAACGAATGCCGAAATCTATCGCGACATCGTTCCGCGCATCGTCCGCGCCGCGCCTGGCGCTGTTATTTTGGTCGTAACCGATCCTCCGGATCCCCTCGCCGATATTGCCCGCGTCAGCGCGGGGCACGATCGCGTCCTGAGCACGGGGACCTTCCTGGATAGCTTGCGATTCCGCGTTCATTTGGCACAGCATTTTGAGGTCGATGCCAATCAGGTTGAGGCGCAGGTCGTTGGAGAACACGGCGTCTCGCAGGTGTTCCTCTGGTCGAGCGCCCGCATCGCCGGTGTGCCGATCAGCGCGCTCATCAGAGAGCGCGGCGAAACGCTCGTGGGCGTTCGCGAGCAAATCGAAAACAGCGTTCGCTATGCCAATATCACGATTATCGAAGGCAACGACGCGAGCCAGTTTGGCATCGGCATCGTAGCGGCACGGATCGCGGAGATCGTTCTTCGCGATGAACGGGCAGTCGTACCAATAGGAAGCTACCATGAAAGGTTCGGTGTTACGCTGTCCCTTCCAAGCATTGTCGGTCAAGGTGGCGTAGTCCGGATCCTCGAACCGGAGATGTCACTCGAAGAGACAGAGGCGCTGCAAAAGGGCGCCGCCAATTTAAAGAAATCGGAAGACAGGATCTTGAGAGCGTCAAACTGAAGACGCGACGGGAGCCCTTATCGATCGCACAGCAAACATCGTGTAATGACGCGATGGTGACCTGATGGGGTCAGCGAGAGCGTCCTCCGACACTATTTCTTGGACAGACATACAGCGCCTTGGCGCGATGCAATGGCTCGCGCTGGAGCGTCCGTGTCTGATCAACGGAAACTATTTAAAGGAGACTACAATGCGAAAGACGGCTCTAACCATTCTCGGCGCGTTGCTGATTGTCGGGTCGACAGTTCAGCTCGCCGCCGCAGCCCAGCGCCACACCCACAAATCGGATCGCGCGCGCGTGCACGCGACCGAGCAGTTCCGCAAGGCCAATGATTCCGTGATCTCGCCATCTGTCGAACAACAAGACTTGTCCGACTACAGCGAGGGCCATGTGATCTCGGCGCCGGCCGGTCGGTGATGCTTTCCGACAAAGCAAAAAGCCCGGCCTGTGCCGGGCTTTTTGTTATTTGGGTTATGTGGGTCTGCTAGGTACCCGGCTTTGGTGAAGAACCAGGGTGAGCCGATGACACGCGCCAGACCGTGTTTCCGACATCGTCGGCGATCAGTAACGCGCCGGCGCGGTCGACTGCCAGTCCAACCGGCCTCCCGCGCGCGTCGTTGTTGGCATCGAGGAATCCTGTCACGATGTCCTGTGCCGGACCGCTGGGCTTTCCGCCGCTGAACGGCACGAAGACCACTTTGTAACCGTTAAGAGGCGTTCGATCCCAGCTTCCGTGTTCGCCGACGAACGCGCCGCCGCGGTAGTTGGCGGGAAGCTCGGTGCCTGCATACATCGCCAATCCCAATGGCGCGACGTGAGAACTCAGCGCGTAGTCCGGCGCAATCGCCGACGCCACCAGGTCGGGTCGCTGCGGCATGATGCGGGGATCTAGGTGTTGGCCGTAATAGCTGTAGGGCCAGCCGTAGACGCCACCGTCGCGCACCGACGTCAGATAGTCCGGAACCAGGTCGGGCCCGATCTCGTCGCGTTCGTTGGCGATGGCCCAGAGTTTGCCGGTCTCAGGCTCCCATTGAAGCCCGGTAGGATTGCGTACG
>JBATYU010000532.1:0-19402 GCA_049674245.1 Bradyrhizobium sp.
GTCTTGCGCAGCGTCAGCGGCTCAAAACCGAGCAGCGCCGCGACCACCATGGTGTGGAGCGGTAATGTCGCGAGCGCAAGGCTCGCGCGCGCCGCGGTGGTGTAGCCGATCGCGATATTGTAGAGGACGAAGAACAGCCCGAAGAAACAAAACCCCAGCAGCATCACCGCCGGCCAGTCCTTAGCCTCCGGCCATCGCACCTTCAAAAGCAACGCCGTCGGCAACACGCAGAGAAAGCCGATGCCCCAGCGCAGGATGGCCAGCGCAATCGGATCGGCGCCGCTGACGAGATAGCGCGTGATCGCCGCCGCCGACCCGCCGAGGCAGCTCGAGACCAGCGCGATTACAACCCCAATCCACTCGCTCACCCCCTGCCCCCTGTGTTTCGCGCCGGTCTGTGGCATCTTGCCGGACCGTATGGTTTCGGCAACTACCTGGCAGGTACTCATGTCGCGGCAACAGGATTTTGCAGGCAGCTTGCGCTGGTGGCGCCGACGCCGGGGCCTGTCGCAACTCGATCTTGCCGTGCGCACGGAAATCTCGCAGCGGCATCTCAGTTTTCTGGAATTGGGCCGTGCGTCGCCGAGCCGGGATATGGTGATGCGGCTCGCCATCGCCCTCGACGTGCCCCTGCGTCAGCACAATGCGTTATTGATCGCTGCCGGCTTCGCGCCGGTGTGGCGGCAGACCAACCTGGCCGCGCCCGAACTTGGCGAAATCAGCCGCGCGCTCGACTACATGCTGGCGCAACAAGAGCCATTTCCCGCGGTCGCGGTCGATCGGCACTGGAATTTGCTCAGGAGCAATTCGGGCGCGGTGCGCCTGGTTGAATTTTTGGTCGGACCATTGGCGCCGGATACGCCGATCAACCTGGCCGATGCGTTGGTGGCGCCGGACGTGCTGCGGCCGCACCTCTTGAACTGGGCGGACGTGGTCCGCTACTTCGTCCGTAGCGTGGAAGCCGACGCTGCGGCGGACGGTACGTCAGAGACGGCGAGGCTTCACGAAAGACTGCTGGCCTATGAGGGGGTGCGGGCGGCCGTCAACGCCGTGCCAACCGATCTCGCGGCTACGCCCGTGCTTCCGATGCATTTCCGCAAAGGCAACACCAGCTTGCGATTATTCACGACCGTTGCGACATTGGGAACGCCGCAGGATATCACGGCGCAGGAGCTTCGCATCGAATGTTTTTTTCCAATGGATGAGGAGACCGCGCGCGTCCTGCGCGGCTGGCTGAAGCAATCTAGTGCGCGATCAGCTGGAGAATGAGGACCATGCTCATGCGCGCGACTAACCGGGAACAACCCCTTGACCGACGTGGCGCTCTTGGCAACTATTGGCCGTCCACTCTTGATCGCCCCGGCCGTCAACCCGAAATCCTTGATACGATGTGGCTCTTCAACGCCAAATCGAACAAGCGCTTTCCAAATTTGACGGGATCAACGCGCGATAAAAGGGTTGAGGGAGGTGCCGCTCCCCTTCAGCTCAACCTCAATTTTTGCAGCGTCTTATCGCCTGTGCCCGTTCTTAACGGCCGGGCTGCCATCAATTTGAATACGCTGTGTCGAGCCAGGGCTTGCCAAGCGGTCTTCCAGATCTTGAGCGAGGGGCCTGTAAATTGCAGCACCAGTCTCTTCAAGAAGTACTTTCACCCGTCCAAGTTCTTCTGCGACCCGCTCGGTCTCTTCAGACATGGAAAGTATCTGCGCGCGCACGATGCGCGCAAAACACTCGGCAATCCGAGTGTGCCTGGAAGTCGAAGTTTTTATCGCGTCATCTGCCGTGGCTAGGGCAATGTCAAAATCCCCATTCAACCGGTAAGCATTCGCCAGATCAGCCAACATCCGCGGTTCGTATTCCAGCCCGGCACTCCGTCGTCGGGCGAAATCGATAGCAGTGCGCAAATCTTCGATGGCCGCGCTCGGCCTACCTGCGATGATGTGAAAGAGACCGCGACATGCCGTCGCATATGTTCGCAAATACGGGGTGCCGCTGCGCACGGCCATCGAGTACGCTCGCTCGGAATGCCGCTCCGCGAGCCAAACGTCGTGTTCAGCCCAGGCTAGATCGACGTACGAAATGCTTGGCATGACGTGATCGGTCGTATTGATCTGCTCTGCGCTTATGTTGATTACGCGATCCAGGAACGCGCGCGCCTCGTCGCCGCGTCCAAGCATGACAAGCAGCTGACCTCGCAACGTCATCAACCAAGGTTCAAGATCGAAACCAAGTATCCGCCGGTGAAATTCATTGAGTTCGTGGGCCCGATTGGTCACATCGATATTGGCCTCAAGCGCCTGAACGAGGCGGCCGGAAAGGCGAAGTGCGTGACCTAATCCGGCCTTTAGCATCACTTTCAAGCTAGCGTCGTTCGACTCTTCGGCCAACGCCAGGGCCTGATAAACCTTTGCGACGTAATCGTCCGCAGATCCTCTTATAGCCAGTACCCTACCGAAACCGGAATGCAGCATCGCGTTGGCCGGCGTGTTGCCGCTCGCCAATGCGATCTGCTTGGCCTCCTCAAAATAGAGTGCCGCTTCGTCCGCTGAGATACCTTCCCGCCATCCGATATTGTTGATCTGGCCGCACGCCATCATCCGAAGATTGTCAACCGTTTCTGTGCGGGGCAGGACAACCAGCAATTCTCTCGTCTTGGTCCAGCTTCGGAGCGCCTGACTTGGATCCTTTGCACCAATCCACATGGCAGCTCGCGCGTGAGCCTGCGCGGCTGGCAGCAGATCTCCCGCCTGCTCCAAGTGAAAGGCGACCAGAGAGGAATATTCGTCCAGCCGATCGGCAAACTGAGCCTTTATGGCGCGCGCGACGTCTCTGTGTAGCTCGACACGCCGTCCGTGCAGTAGGGATTGGTAAGCGACCTCCTGGATCAGGGGATGCCGAAAGGCGTGTGTCCCTGGACTGGAGGGTGGCAGTTCGTAGATCAATTCGGCTCGGCGCAGTTGCCAAAACGCTTCAGCTACTTGATCGGCTGACAAGTTCGTGACGCGTTCAAGGATTGCGAGCGACACCTCGCGGCCAATGACGGACGCAGTCTGCAGCACCTGCCGCGACGGCTCCGCCAGCTGGTCAATGCGTGCGGCGAGGACGGCTTGCACCGTGGCCGGCAGAGGAATTGCTCCGATCCCAGCCTTAAGGCGATATGCTCCGTGTTGGCCGTCAAAGTCATTGCGCTCCACAAGTGAGCGCACCAACTCTTCCAGGAAAAACGGATTACCCTGCGCACGCTCGGCAATGTTACGGGCTAACAATGCCAGTGATCGATCATCGCCCAACAAACTGCCCAAAAGTGCGCTGGCCTCATTACCCAGAAGCGGCTCGAGGGAGATTTGCCGGTGGTGCGATCGCTGCATCCATGGCGCGAAATAGCCGGTGCGAAAGTTCAGAAGCAGTAGTGTTCTTGTGCCGACGATCGCGTCGACCAGCTCCTCGACGAATTCTTCACTGGCCGAGTCGATCCAGTGCAGGTCTTCGATGACGACCAACACTGTTTCATCTTCCGGTCGCGAGTGTATGAGATGCCGAACAAAGACAAGCAGCCGATGCTTCCAGGTAGCGGGATCCCGCTTTGAGTCGGGATTTTCCGGATCGCGCAAACCCAGAAAATCGAGCAGCGGCGGCAATGACCCACTGAAATCTCCCCGCGATTCCAGTAGCCTCACAACACGCTGTCGAGACACTTCGGCCGGGTCATCCGGCTGTATGGAAAACGCGCTTCGAAGCAACTCAAGGACGGGTTGGAATGGCGTCGCTCGCCCGTGCGACAGGACGCGCGCTTCATGCACGCGAATACCCTGCCGGCGGCAAGTTTCGGCGAATTCGAAACAAAGCCGGCTTTTGCCGAGTCCGGCCTCGGCGACCACGCTGACCACCCGACCGTCACCCTTGATGGTATTCGCGAGTTCATGTTCAAGCGTGGCTAATTGGTCATTACGTCCGACGAGCGGGCTTATTCGCCTGCCGCTCCGGAAAACGTCGCTCGCCGGCGCGTTCAACAACCCCGTCAGCCTGAACGTCTCCACCGGAGCCGCGATGCCGCGAACCTTCTGTAAGCCAAGCGGCAGCACCTCGACAAACTGCCGTGCCGCCGCGTAGGTTTCGCTCGTGACGAGGGTGCAGCCGCCGTCCGCCATCTGCTCCATCCGCCTTGCGAGATGCACATTTACGCCGGCCGCGTCATAGGTTTGATAGATGCTATTCTCGACAACTTGAACGACGACCTCACCGGTGTGGAGACCTACGCCGATCTGCAAGCTCGGATCATGGAGCCGCGTGATCGCGTCCTGCATGGCTAATGCTGCCAAGCACCCGCGAACAGCGTGATCTTCATGCGGCCGCGGCGCGCCGAAAAGCGCCATGACGCCATCGCCCTGTATCTTGTTGACGATGCCATCGTAGCGATGGACGGCATTCTTCATGAGGTTGAGCACGGGCTCCAAACGGCGCATACCCGCTTCGGGATCTCCTAAACTGTCAATCAGACCCGTCGAATTTCGGATGTCAGCGAACAGCACCGTGAGACGTTTGAATTCGCCGCCGCTGATACTCAGCTCCCGAAACAGCTGGTTGGAATTCAGCAAGGCAGAGGCAACATGTTCCAACGGGCTTCCGCAATGGCCGCAAAAGCGGCTGTTCGGCCGAGAAGTGTAACCGCAGGAATTGCACGTCAGGTGGAGTGTTGCCCCACATGCTTCACAGAATGCATTCCCTATGTCGTTTTCGGCGCTGCAACTAAGGCACTGCATTGTGCATACTCTTCGTCGCACGAGCTAGCCGCGTCCGAGCCTCGCTTTCTGCTTCACCTCGGCTAGCTCCGACCTGTCACCTGAGCGACAATTCGACTAGCGGGACTTGCCGCGCTTGCTCGACTTTGGAGAAGGTGCCGATTTCATCGCCGGATGCTCGTCGGTGGGATAGCGACTCTTCAGAAGAATGGTGATACCCCCCTTCGTCGGAGGCGTATCCGGCGCATACCACATGGTGAATTCGTAGTCGTAGCCAGGTGCCCAGGCAAAAACGATAGGCGTGGGTGGCTCGGTCGAAAGGGCGTGGTAAACCACAGAACGGAACACCTCTTGAAAGCTTGCGGGTATCTTTGCAAGGTATTCAACCCAAAGGGCATGAAGCCGCGTTCCCTCCTTGATCACAACTCCCGCCGCGAGCGGCTTTCCGGGCGCGAAGGCCTCGCGTTTTGCCGCGATCTGTCCGATATTTTCTCTCGTAAATGCAATGTTAAGATTGGCCAAAACTGTCTGCAGCCCGGACATAGTGAACTCCCTTTCTCCGGCAAAGTCGGTCGAATAAACTGGCGTTCAATTACACGCTTTGAACAAGGCACATTGGCCGTAATGTCATTTGGTCGGCCGCTAGCGTAGCACCCCGTGCGGACAAGTAAATCGGCTTGCATCGAGGCCAGCACTTTTGGCGGCAGCGGGCCGACGGGATATCTGCGCGTCTGCACATCGAACATCAGGTCGAACCACAGAACGACGAGCAGGAAGCCGGCACCAGCCCTGACGAAGGTGTGCATGGCGAAGCTCCCGAGAATTCCTGTTTGGGCAAAAAATCACCATCCGAGCGTGCGTACCGTCGCGAAAATGGCATTTGAATCACTTTGTTAGCTTCAACCTGGCGAATTCAACCCTGGGTACGTACAGGCCGATTGGTTGGTTGCGGCGCGGCCTCAAAATGACGCCTTTGCGCCAAAGTCGTTGCGCCCGACAGCACAAGTCCCAATTTCGGGCGCGGGGCGCAAAATTGCGCATGACGAGGCTCCTCGTTGGCCCAATCAGAAGTTAAGGAAGCTGCGGCGTTCCGTCCGTATCGCCTCATGGAATTGTGCAACTTACCAAGCTATGCTCATCTGAAGGTCGATAAGCGTTTCTGCCGCTGACGAGGCTGCGTATGCATTGCTTGCGATGCGATAGCCAGAACAAGGCTGGCAATGAGTATTGCGAAAGCTGTGGTGCGCCTCTCGGAATTAAATGTGAGGTCTGTAACCATATCAACGGACCGACCAGCCGCTTTTGCGGGCAATGCGGCGAGGCCCTGGGTTTGGCATTGGCAAGGCCGGATTCAAGCTCGCAGCGCATCCTACGGTCGTTAAGCACCAAGGGCGGGGAACGCAAACGCCTCACGGTCCTTTTCGCGGACATCCGAAATTCGACGAGTCTGATTGATAGTCTCGGTGATGCCGAACTGGGCATGCGGCGTCTTGAGCCAGTGCTCAGCCTCATGAAGGCGGCCGTTCATCGCTACGATGGTATCGTCAACAAGATACAGGGCGACGGCGTGATGGCGCTTTTTGGTGCGCCGCGACCTCACGAGGATCATGCCGTACGAGGCTGTCTGGCTGCTCTGGCCATGCAGGACGCGGTGGCGAGGCTCGGAGACCCGAGTTTGCAGATCCGTGTCGGCCTTCATACCGGTGAAGTCATCGTTCAGACCGTAGAGAACACCATTTACCAAACCTATGACGCCGCCGGGCCGAACGTGCACCTCGCAAACCGAATGGAGCAAATGGCGGATGACGGCAGCATCCTCATTACCAAAGATACCTACGCCGGCGCCAAACAGTTCGTGGAAGTCGTGCCGCTGGGCGTGCAGACCATCCGCGGCATCGCAGCGCCCGTGGAAACGTTCCGGCTGACGGGACTGTTGAATGCTCCTGCCAGCGATGTCTTCCGCAGTGGAAGGCGCTTGACTTCCTTCATCGGACGAAGCGGCCAACTCGCCGCCATCGAGCTCGAACTCGCAAATACCGTAAAGGGTGATGGTCGGGTGATCGGCGTTGTCGGAGAGGCTGGCATCGGTAAGAGCCGCCTCTGCTTTGAATTTGCCGAAAGTTGCCGGCGAAGAGGCATTCGCGTCTACGAAGGACGCGTCCTGGCCCACGGCCGGGCTACGCCCTTCCAGCCGGTGCTGGAACTGTTGCGCGATATTTTTGGCATTCGGGTCAAGGATTCCGTCCAGGTCTCCCGCCGCCGCGTCATCGACCGGTTCGAGGCGATTTCATCTTCGGGGCATACCCTGCTTCTGTTGCTGGAGTTCCTGGGCCTGGCGGACGCCGCGCATCCGGCGCCAAAACTTGATCCGAGGGCGCTGAAAATACATCTGCTCGATTTGGTCAGGACGCTCGTGCATTCAGCTCCTCGCGACACTGCGACCGTCGTCCTGATCGAGGATCTACACTGGATCGACGCAGCCAGCGAAGAATTCGTCGAGGCGCTGGCGGATGCGGTCGTCGGCACCACGACGCTTCTGGTCGTGAATTTCAGACCGGGCTTTACCGGAGCCTTCATGCAACGCTCGCATTATCGACAGATCGTCATGCCTCCCCTCGCGTCGGAGCAGGCAGAGCATTTGTTGCGGGAGCATTTCGGCGGAGATCCCTCGCTCGCCCTGCTAAGCCGAAATATCATCGAGCGTGCGCAAGGTAATCCGTTCTTTCTCGAGGAACTCGTCAATGCGATCGTCGAACGCGGTGATTTCGAGGGTGAGCGAGGTGCATATCGGCTGAAGCAGAGGATCGATACAGTTCCTCTGCCTTCAACTGTGCAGGCCGTCGTAGCGGCACGCATCGACCACCTCGAGAACGTCGCCAAACAGGTTCTCGAAACGGCATCTGTGATCGGCCGATTGGTCGCGCTAGCGATTCTGGAACCCGTTGCTGCCCTGCCCCATGAGGAATTGTCAGAAGCGATATTTCATCTCCGGCGAGCGGAGCTGCTCTACGATTTGCCGCCCTACGATCAGGGACTTCTTGCATTTCGCCATCCGCTGATCCAGGAGGTGGCGTACGCGATGCAACTGAAGTCGCGACTCATCGTGTTGCACGCGGCCGTCGCCAAGGCGATCGAATGCTTCGAGTGGGGAAGGCTCGACGAATTCGCGAGCCTGCTCGCTTTCCATTATGAGGCGGCCGGTCAACCACTCGAGGCTGTCAAGCATCTGCAGCGCGCCGCCGGATGGATCGGCAAGACGAATTCCGCCGAAGCGCTCAAGAGTTGGAAAAAAGTTCGATCGCTGCTGCAGGATCAACCTCGATCCGAGCACAATGACCGGCTGCGCGCCCTTGCCAGCGGTCAAATCCTGAACTTCGGCTGGCGAGAAGGCATGTCCGCCGATGAAGTGAAGCCCTACGCCGAAGAGGCGCTCACCTATGCGCGCGCCGCCGACAGGATGAACGAACCGATCCTGCTTGGCGCGTACGGCCGAATCCTGGCGGCGACAGCGGCGGCGGACGATTACGTTCGTCTCGTGCAGGACGCGATAAAACTGACGTCCGACCACGGAGACGTGGGACGTTTTGCGACGATCAACGCCATGCTCAGCCAGGCGTTCTTCATGTCCGGCCGGCTCAACGAGGCCCTGAATGCCGGCGCCGTCGCGCTTGCCGCCATCACCGAGCAGGGCGGCTTCGAAACCAACGTTACCCTGGGATTGAACGCCAACCAGATCCTGGGGTTTGATATCGAACATTGGGTCAAGTGCCTGAGGACCAGAATACTGGTCGGGCTCGGCCGCTTTGGCGAAGCCAACGAACGGTTGGCCGAGGTGCTGCAAACCGCCCCAAAGGGGGTCGCTCCCGTCGTTCAATTTCTTCCGCATGCTGCATCGGTTGAAATGGCGTGGAGGCTGGGTGATGCCGATCTGGCCCGCCAGCATGCCAAGAAGGTGGCTGAGTTGGCGGACGAATCCGCGATGCCGTACTTGCGTGTTGCGGCGATGGCGTGCGCCGGACTCGCGAAGAGTGCCGCCGGCGATTTCGCCGCGGCGGCAAATGCCCTGCGGGAGGCGATCGATTTCGCCCGCCGGGCCAGGGCTGGGCTCGAATTCGAGGCACGGATGCTGGCCGATCTGGCGGACGCTCTCTATCGCTCGGGCGATCCCGGGGCTGCCCTGGCGGCGACCGAGGAGGCCATTGCCGTCGCCAGGCGGCGTACCGATCGAATTGCCGAATGTCACGCCTCTCTGGTACGGGGCATCATCCTTGCCGTCGACGATGGAGGCAGCGGCGATGGTGAGGCTAAGCGCCTGCTTGCGCAGGCCGAGCAATTGTTGGGTGAATCCGGCGCGGCGTTCTACGAGCCCCGGCTGATTCAGCTTCGATCGCGCCTTGAACGACCAGGCTGATCCGTTCAGAGTGCCGTGGGTTTCAGTAAGCAACTTAAAAGCCGGAGGATTTACTATGGGAAGGGCGATTCATGACAGCACCACGTTGGACGTTCTGTCTCAATTGAACAAGCGATTTGGCCCCGACGAGATAGCCGAGATGGTCGCGTTGCAGAAGGAGTTCACGATCTTCTCTGCACAACGCAAACTGGAGGATTCTTTTGCTCTCTTGGGCATCGATCCGTGCGACAGATCGGAACGCGATCGTTGGGATCGCTTCCTGTATTCCCTAAAGGATTATAAGTCGGATATACCCAACATGAACGGGTACAGTCGAGTCATCAAGGCGTTCCAGGACGCGCTCACGGTTGTGTCGCATTTTCCCCCGATACCGAAGTTGCCCGTGTACGTCGACGTACATGCCATGGACGAAGACGATCGAGTGACCGTGACGGAGGGGCGTCCGCTCATTTTCTCCGTGCAGCCATACGTCATTCTTTCAATCCCGACCAAACCCGGACGCGTAGCTCGGCAGCAGGCCGCAGACGCCGCAAAGAAACGGCGGGCGGCGAAAACCAAGAAATGAAGCTCGCGGGAGAAGGCGGCAGTTCAGGTATCGAGCCTGATGGTAACGCGCTCGGATGGGTATATGCCGATGTCGAGGCGTATTACAGTGCGCGGGTCGCCAGATACGGCGCAACGCCCCTCGGGGTGGACTGGTCATGCCAGGCCACCCAAATGCTGCGCTTTGTGCAGCTCCTGAAGATCTGTGATTTCGCGGCGCCGTTCACCTTGAATGACATCGGCTGCGGCTACGGCGCACTCGCAGCGTTCCTCGCTATGCGCTACCCCAACTCCAAGATCGATTATTTGGGCGTAGACCTCTCGCACGCCATGGTCAGCCGGGCGCGTCGACGCTTTTCAGGTCCGGATCGCCGTTTTGTCGTCAGGAAAGCGAGCCCGCGCATCGCCGACTATTCGCTCGCAAGCGGAATCATGAACGTCAATTGCGGCCATTCCCGAACGACCTGGGAGGGCTACATCGCCACCATATTGCAGCAGATGCGACGCACCAGCCGCCGCGGCTTCAGCGTCAATTTCGTTGTCGACGCGGCGCGGCGGTCGGCCGAGCCGCTACCCGACACTCTTTATCGCACCTCCCCACAGCCCTGGATTCGTTTTTGCGAGCGTGAGCTCGGTTGTTCCGTCGAAACAATAGATGATTATGGGATGAAGGAGTTTACGCTACTCGTCAAAACCAACCAAGCGCATTGACAGACCGCGCCGGGTTCGCTGTAATAACCCGCTATGGGGGTTCTGCGATCCCCCCGTGAGGCGGCATGCCCAAGTATCGCGTCCCGTTATTTTTACGAGGGCGCATCCATGTCATCCTTCACCACGATATCTCCGGACAAACTTGCCCGTCTGATCGGCACGGCCAACACCCCTGCCCTGATCGACGTGCGCACCGACGAGGACTTTGCCGCCGACCCCAGGCTGATCCCCGGTGCGGTCAGGCGCAACCATGAGGATGCCGCCGATTGGGGCGGTGAATTTTCCGGCCGGCCGGCAATCGTCGTCTGCCTGCGCGGCCAAAAGCTCGCGCAGGGCACCGCGGCCTGGCTCAGGCAGGCCAGTGCGATGGCCGAAACGCTCGAAGGCGGCTTTGAAGGCTGGAGGGCATCACAACTTCCACTGGTGCCGGCGGAGAAGCTGCCGCCGCGCGACGCTCGCGGCCGCACCGTCTGGGTCACGCGGGCGAGACCGAAGATCGACCGCATCGCCTGCCCCTGGCTGATCCGCAGATTCGTCGATCCCGCCGCCGTGTTCCTGTTCGTGGCGCCGTCGGAGGTGCTGGACGTCGGCGAGCGCTTCAAGGCGGCGCCGTTCGACGTCGAGAACGTATTCTGGAGTCATCGCGGCGAGCTCTGCACCTTCGACGTCATGATCCAGGAATTTGGCCTCGCCACGCCGCCGCTATCGCGGCTTGCGACCATGGTGCGCGGCGCCGACACCGCCCGGCTCGACCTTTGTCCGGAAGCGGCGGGGCTACTCGCCGCATCGCTCGGGCTATCGCGGATGTATGACGACGATCTCGAGCAGTTGGCGGCCGGCATGACCCTCTACGACGCCCTCTACCGCTGGTGCCGCGACGCGGCCGAAGAAACCCACAACTGGCCGGCTGGCAAGAAATGATGGACGCCCCGACGAACCAAACCGCCACCAGAGCTGATGCCGGCCACGGCATCAGCTTCACCGAGGCCTTCCGGGTATGGCTGCGGGTTGCGCTATTAAGTTTCGGCGGTCCGGCGGGCCAGATCGCGGTCATGCATCGCATCCTGGTCGAGGAGAAGAACTGGATTTCGGAAAGCCGGTTCCTGCACGCGCTCAACTATTGCATGCTGCTGCCCGGCCCGGAGGCGCAGCAGTTGGCGACCTATATCGGCTGGCTGTTGCACCGGACCAAAGGCGGCATCATGGCCGGCGGCCTGTTCATCCTGCCCGGCATCATCGCCATCATGGGCTTAAGCTATATCTACGCGGCCTTCGGCAATGTCAGTTATGTCGAGGCGCTGTTCTTCGGATTGAAAGCCGCGGTGCTGGCGATCGTGATTCAGGCCGTGGTCCGCGTCGGCAAGCGCGCGCTGCGCAACCGCATCATGATCGCGCTTGCGGCGGCCGCGTTCGTCGCGATCTTCTTCTTCAATGTGCCCTTCCCGGTCATCATCATATCGGCAGGCTTAATCGGCTATGCCGGCGCAAAAAGCGGCCGCAGCGAATTCGCGGCCCTCGAGCACGGCGGCGGCAAGGACACGGCGGCGGTCGACAGCATGCTCGGGGAGGAAATGCCCGACCATGTCCGCCCCAGCGTGCCTCGCGCGCTAAAGGTCGGCGCGTTCTGGCTCGCGATGTGGCTGGTGCCGGTTGCGGCGCTCTTGATCGCGTTCGGGCTGGGCAACGTGTTCAGCCAGATCGCGCTGTTCTTTTCCAAGATGGCGATGGTGACGTTCGGCGGCGCCTATGCGGTGCTTGCCTATGTCGCGCAACAGGCGGTCGAGCACTATCACTGGGTCAACCCGCGCGAGATGCTCGACGGCCTGGGGATGGCCGAGACCACGCCGGGCCCGCTGATCATGGTGCTGCAGTTCGTGGGCTTCATGGCGGCCTATCGCGATCCGGGCTCGCTGTCGCCGATGCTCGCCGGCACGCTTGGCGGGCTGCTCGCGACCTGGGTCACATTCACGCCCTGCTTCCTCTGGATCTTCCTCGGCGCGCCCTTCATCGAGACGCTGCGCGGCAACAAGGCTCTTGCCGGCGCGCTGACCGCGATCACCGCCGCTGTCGTCGGCGTCATCCTCAATTTGTCGATCTGGTTCGCGCTCCACACCGTGTTCCGGGCGACCTCGAAGGTCGCGTCCTACGGCCTGTCGTTCGACATGCCGGTTGTGTCGAGCGTCGACATTGCCGCGCTCGTGCTGGCGATTGCGGCGGCGACCGCGATCTTCCGCTTTAACCTCGGCATGCTGACGGTGCTCGGCGGCTCGTGCGTGGCCGGGGTGTTGTTGCGGCTCGTGGGGGTGATTTGAATCGCGTGATTAGAGCGAGACCGCAATCAGTTCTTCGACCAAGGGACCGCCGCCGACCGGAAACACGATGTATTGCTTGCCGGCGGCCATGTAGGTGATCGGCGCGCCGGTCGCGTTCGCCGGCAGCGCGATCTCCGCCAGCATCTCGCCAGTCGTCTTGTCGTAGACCCACAGATGCGGATCGAAATTGTTGAGGTCCGCGATGCGGCGCGTCCCGCCGGGTGGCAAGCGCGGGCTGCCGTAATAACCCATCTGCACGACAACCATCACTGTCTTGGTCACCAGCGCCCAGCTTCGGCCCGGAAAGCCCAGCCGTTCGCCGAGGCCCAATTGGCGGATGGCGGGAAAGAGTTCGCCGCGCCCGACGGGAATGCGCCAGCGATGCTCGCCGGTGTCCATGTCGATCGCGACGATGCTGCCGAATGGCGGCTTGAGCAGTGGCAACCCGCGCGGGCCCGGCAGATACCTGAATTCGCCGATGAAATCGTACGAAGACTCCCCGGGCCTTGGCTTGCGAACGGAAACCACGAAGGGCAACCGGTTGGTCCCGACATAGAACATGCCGGTCTCAGGATCGATCGCGCCTCCCGACCAGCTTGCTCCGCCGGCGACGCTGGGCACCTGGACCGTGCCGCGCTCCGATGGCGGCGTGAACAGCGGCCCGCGATCGTATTTGGCAACGATATCCTTGGCCTCCTGGTGTATTTCCGGGGTGAAATCGACCAGATCCTCATCGCGAACGCCCTGAATGTCGATCGGCGCGGGCCTGGTCGGCACCGGCTGCGTCTTAGAGGCCTGCTCACCGGGAACGCTTGACACCGGCACCGGCTGCTCTTCGATCGGCCAGACGGGCTTGCCGGTAACGCGATCGAAGACGTAGACAAAGGCCTGTTTTGTCACCTGCGCGACCGCCTTGATGCGTGTCCCGCCGACGGTGATGTCGATCAGGTTTGGTGCGGCCGGCGGGTCGTAATCCCAAAGTCCGTGATGAATCAACTGATAGTGCCAGACTTTCTTGCCGGTCGCCGCCTCGAGACAGACGAGACTGTCACCATAGAGGCCGTCGCCGGGACGGTCGCCGCCGTAATAGTCGTTGGTCGGCGTGCTGACCGGAAGATAGACGTAACCCAATTCCTCGTCGGCGCTCATCGGCGCCCAGACATTGGCATTGCCGGTCTGCCTCCAGGAATCCTTCTCCCAGGTCTCGACCCCCGGCTCGCCCTCCTGCGCCACGGTATGGAAGGTCCAGAGCAGACGGCCGGTCACCACATCGAAGCCGCGCACGTCGCCCGGCGGCGACGGCCGGTGTCCCCACCAGTCCATCACGGATGAACCGACCACGATGACGCCGCGCACGATCACCGGCGGCGAGCTTGTGGTGTAGTAATCACGGTCCACCGGCAGCCGCATGCCTTGGGTGAGATCAATCCGGCCATCGGCGCCGAACGTCGGAATAGGTTTGCCGGTCTTCGCATCCAGCGCGATCATCTGCGCGAATGCGGTGAGGATTACGATGCGCTCGTCATCGCCGTTGCGCCAATAGGCGACGCCGCGATGCAGCCAGCCATCGTTGGCGGGAATGCCGAGGCCGTTCTCGTAGATTTTGGGATCGAACACCCATTTGGTCTCGCCGGTGGCGGCGTCGATGGCGGCCACCTGCGACAGCGATGTTGAGGTGTAGAGCACCCCGCCCACCATCAGCGGTGTCGATTCATTGGCGCGGGTTGGTCCAATCTTGGGATCGGCTTCCTTGATCGCCATGTCCGGCGACTTCCAGCGCCAAACGACATGGAGGTCCTTGACGTTGTCGCGATCGATCTGCGTCAGCGGCGAATAGCGCGCAGCCGCATAGGTCCCGCCGTAAGCCGGCCATTCGCCCTGTGACATTTGCTTGACGGATTCGGGCGACGCGCCGGGGATGGCCTGGGAATGGGCAGCCGGCAGGCCTGGCATGACGAGCGCGACAACGATGATTATTGCCGCTCTGCCCAATGCCGCCTCCGCGATTTGCAAGGCAGAGCATCGACGAGAAACGGACCGCCGTCAAAGAAGATTTTATTCCATGCCAATTATCTTGGCCGCCCGGATGAGTCCCGGCTGGCGCGGTCGACGCCCGGCGTGCAAACTGCGGCCTTCGCTTTAACGGCAACGAAAAAGGCCGCGCCACGACGCGCGGCATTCAGAAAGACAAGGGAGAGACGCATGGCCAAGGCACCGCCTTCCGCCAAACGCGACCGTATCAAGGCGTTTGCGCCGGCACTGGTCGATTACACCAACGATGTTATTTACGACGACCTGTGGGAACGCAAGGCGCTCTCCAAGCGCGACCGCAGTCTCATCACGGTGGCGGCGCTGGTCGCGACCTACCGGCCGGAGCAGTTGGTGTCGCATCTGACGCGCGCGATCGCCAACGGCGTCACCCAGGAAGAGATCACCGAAGTCATCACCCACATGGCGTTTTACGCAGGCTGGCCGGCCGCGATGTCGGCCGCGCAGGTCGCCTACACGGTGCTGGTCGAAGATAAAGACAAGGGGCGATGACAATGGCCAAAGACGTTGTGGTCGGCTTCATCGGGCTCGGCACCATGGGTGGCAAGATGGCCACCAACATTCTCAAGGCCGGATACAAAGTCGTGGTGCATGACCTGCACCGGCAATCGGCCGGCCATCATTTGCAGGCGGGCGCCGAATGGGCGGATACGCCGCGCGCGCTGGCCGAGAAGTCCGACGTGATCTTCACCTCGCTGCCCGAGCCCGCGGATGTCGAGCGCGTCGCGCTGGCGGCCGATGGTTTGATCGAAGGTGTCAAGAAGGGCGCGGCCTATTTCGATCTGTCGACCAACGCGCAAAGCGTCGTGAAAAAAATTCACGAGGCTTTTGCCGCCAAGGGCGCGCAGATGCTCGATGCGCCGGTGAGCGGCGGCCCGTCGGGGGCTGCGTCGCGCAAGATGGCGATCTGGGTCGGCGGCGATAAGGCCACATTTGACAGGCACAAAGCCGTGCTCGACGCGATGGGTGATCGCGCGGCCTATATCGGGCCGATCGGCACCGCGACGGTAGCCAAGCTCGTGCACAACATGTCGGGCTATGCAATCGCCTGCGCGCTCGCCGAGACCTTCACCATGGGCGTGAAAGCCGGCATGGATCCGGTGGCGCTGTGGGAAGCCGTGCGCCAGGGCGTCGGCGGCCGCCGCCTCACCTTCGACGGCCTGCTCGATCAGTTCCTGCCCGGCAAATACGATCCGCCGAATTTTGCGCTCAAGCTCGCCACCAAAGACGTCAGGCTCGCGACCGATCTCGGACGCGAGCTCGGCGTGCCGATGCGGATGTGCAATCTCGCTTATGCCGAGATGAGGGAAGCGTGCAACCGCGGCTGGGAAGGACGCGACTCGCGCGCCGTGATGCTGCTCGAGCAGGAGCGCGCAGGCGTCAAGATAGCGGCCGATCCGGAGCGCGTGAAGCAAGCCGCGGAACGCGCGAAGTAAAAGCTGTTCACGGTGGGCGACGCATTGAGCCAGAGACCGGACGGCGGATCACGCTGCGCCGATCCGCCCGACGGGAGCGCTCTATTCCACGCCGCGGTTGAACTTGTTCGATTTCGGCAGGCCGTGCGCCAGCCGGCCGGCATCGGCGCGGTTGCCGCGCCAGTCCGACAGCTCCTTCCAGCTCATGCTTTGCTCGCGCCCGGCGGAATCCTTCCAGCTAAGCCCCGCCTTGGACTCGAACACGGCTATGTCGGAGAGCGATCCCCCTGAATATTTCTGCAGGCGGACGCCGCGGCCGCGCGCCATTTCCGGCACCTGATCGATTCCGAACAGCACCATCTTGTGGTTGGTGCCGATCACGGCCACCGTATCGCCCGCCACGGTCGCGATCGCGCGCGCCTCGTTCGGCATCTCGACATTGAGCACCTGCTTGCCTTTGCGCGTGTTGCCGACGCAATCGTCCTCGCCAACGACAAAACCCTGGCCCTCGCCGCTTGCGATCAGGAATTTGCGGCCGCCCTTGTTGACGAACAGCGAGACGATCGCCGCGTCCTGGTCCATGTCGACGAACATCCGGATCGGCTCGCCATGGCCGCGCCCGCCCGGCAATTTTGCCACGTCCAGTGAATAGAATTTTCCGTTGGTCGCGAACAACAGCAACTTCGAGGTGCTCTCCGCGAAGAACGCCTGATCGAGCTTGTCGTCGGTCTTGAAGGTCAGCGTCGAGAGATCGGCGACGTGACCTTTCAGCGTGCGCACCCAGCCTTTCTCCGAGACCACGACCGTGACCGGCTCGCGCTCGACAAAGGCTTCCTCGATCGCGGCGAGATCGTGCTCGGGCGCGTCGGCGAAATGGGTGCGGCGCTTGCCGAGCGGCGTCTTCGGCCCGAAGATGTCGCGCACTTTTCGCACCTGCTCGCCGACCTTCGACCATTGCTCGGCCTCCGAGGCGAGGATGGCCTTGACGCCCTTCAATTCGCTACGAAGGTTCTTGTCCTCGGTGCGGATCTCCATCTCCTCGAGCTTGCGCAAGCTTCGCAGGCGCATGTTGAGGATGGCGTCGGCCTGGACTTCGGTGAGCTTGAACGCCTTGATCAGCGCCGGCTTCGGCTCATCCTCTGACCGGATGATCTTGATCACCTTGTCGATGTTCAGATACGCGATCAGATAGCCGCCGAGCACTTCCAGCCGGTTCTCGATCTGGGCCTTGCGATAGTTGGTGCGGCGCACCAGCACATCGCGCAGATGGTCGAGCCACTCCCGCAGACACTCGGCAAGCCCCAGTACCTTGGGCACCCGCCCCTTCACCAGCACGTTGAGGTTCAGCGGAATCCGGCTTTCCAGCTCGGTCAACCGGAACAGCGATTCCATCATCAGTTCGGGATCGACCGCGCGCGACTTCGGCTCGAGGACCAGACGGATATCCTCGGCGGACTCGTCCCTGACATCGCCGACCAGCGGCAGCTTCTTCTCGTTGAGCAGCTCGGCGATCTTCTCGACCAGCCGCGACTTCTGCACCAGCCAGGGGATTTCAGTGACGACGATGACCCAGGTGCCTCGCGCCCCCTCTTCCTGCACCCATCTGGCGCGGGTGCGGAATGAGCCGCGCCCGGTGGCGTAGGCTTCCGCAATCGATTCCTTGGAATCGACGATGATGCCGCCGGTCGGAAAATCCGGCCCCTTGACCCATTTCAGGAGCGCGCGCGATTTGGCCTGCGGCTTGTCGATCAGATGCAGCGCGGCCTCGCAGAGCTCGGCGGCATTGTGCGGCGGGATCGAGGTCGCCATGCCGACCGCAATCCCCTGCGCGCCGTTGGCCAGCAGGTTCGGAAATCCGCCGGGCAGGACCACCGGTTCCCTGGTCTGGCCATCGTAATTGGCGCGGAATTCGACGCCGTCCTCGTCGATGCCGTCGAGCAAGAGCCGCGCCACCTCGGTCATGCGCGCTTCGGTGTAGCGATAGGCGGCCGGATTATCGCCGTCGACATTGCCGAAATTGCCCTGGCCGTCGACCAGCGGATAGCGCGAGGAGAAATCCTGCGCCAACCGCACCATGGCGTCGTAGATCGCCTGGTCGCCATGCGGATGGAACGAACCCATCACGTCGCCGACAATTTTTGCGGATTTCTTGAACGCTGAGCCCGGATCGAGCCGCAACAGGCGCATGCCGTAAAGGATGCGGCGGTGCACCGGCTTCAAGCCATCGCGCGCATCGGGCAGCGCGCGGTGCATGATGGTGGAGAGCGCATAGGCGAGATAGCGCTCTTCCAGCGCGTCGCGCAGCGGAACCTCGTGAACCTCGGCCGGTTCAGGCGGAATCAGTGCTTTTCCCATGAGACCGGGTTAATCGCTGATCGTTGCTCCGGCAAGGCGCGAATCGAGGCATCCGCGGCTCCGTCGGATGCGCCTTTGGCAGGCAATCTCGCGATCGCCGGTGGAGGGGATTTTGGTTTCGCTCCCCCGCCCGCCGGGGGGCTCGCGACCATTCGCTACGCGACCGTCCGCTTTGCGATGACTTGCCGGAAATCCGTTGCCAAGCCGCCGTAGTAACCGGCGAGCACCTCATACAGGGCCCGCTGGGGCCCTTCCTTCGCCTGCTCGGCCCACTCTTTGCACTTGGCGGCCTTGCCTTCGTATTTTTCTACTTTCGTTTGAAGATCAGCCTCCATGGCACCACTCCACGCAACGACGAAAACAACCTGCGATGGTAGGTTGGCAGCCTCCCCGTTCGAAAAGATGGCCGGCATAAGGAGATTTTGTAGCGTCGTGCCGGCGGGTAGTCCCCATGGAAGTGGGTCAGATGAGGTCGGCGCACCCTTTCAGGGCGAGCCGGGAAGGGGTCGATTATTCGGACCGCCGGCTTTGCGACCCCAACCCCTGTCAGGGAGAGGGAGTTACCACCGCGCCAATCGCCCTTTGTCTGGTCACCGCATTGATAAAGCCCTCGCGGGCGTCGGAATGGCCCTGCCCACGCGGTTCCAGCACATGGCGCAGCAGGAACAATCCGGTGAGCTGAAAACCGTCCTTAAGGTCTTGGTCCGACCAGCCGTTCGAGGTGCCCTCGGCCTCGCGCAAAAACGCCGGCAATCGCAACAGCCGCTCGCGCCAGGGCTCGCCGGCAGTCCGAGATACCGCGCCGCCGGATTTCGGCGACACATAGACCAAGTCGGACGTCGCGCCGGTCGCGGCGCAGTTTTCCAG
>JBATYU010000533.1:0-2751 GCA_049674245.1 Bradyrhizobium sp.
AGCCAAGGCTCAGAATACTCCGCGGTTGTGATTCCGGTCATGACGCAGCATTACGCCATGCTGCAACGAAATCTACTCTATACTGGTGTCACCCGCGGCAAGAAGTTGGTTGTGCTTGTCGGTCAGAAGAAGGCTGTCGCCATCGCTGTTCGGAATGTCTCTGGGCGCAGGCGATGGTCAAAATTAAATGAATGGCTGCGCGGCACGTCACGTCAGGGCTATACCGTCTCCAAAATGATCGGCCCATGATAGACGGTCCGCTTCCGGCAATGGAAGCAAGCCGTCAGCGCACCGCCAAGGCCCGCGAGCAAAAATCGTTGCCGACCCAATCCGGAACTGACATGAACGGCCGCAGCGCACCAGGGTCCAGGCGAACTATGCCAACGCGCTGCAGGAGTTGACCAACCACGATCCGGGCTGCGACCGCAGCTTTCCACGAGCTGCTCGCAAAATGGCCGTAGTTTTCAGCAATTGAAGGCGGTCATCGAATTCGACGGATTGGTCGAGGTGACAACGATGCGGAATTTGTCTTTCGGACTTCGGCGATTGCTGTCGCTGATCGTGGGCCTTACCCTCTGGGCGGCCGCTGCTTGGCCTGCTGCGGCCGAGCCCTCCGCGGCGGGCCTGTGGCAGAAGATCGAGAACGGCGAGCCCCGGCTTTACGTGTTGGTCGTCGATCACAACGGCGTCTTCGAAGGCTTGATGGCGAAACTGTTCCCCAAGCCGGGCAGTACAGGCCCGCGGATCTGTTCGGAGTGCACCGACGACCGCAAGAACGCGCCCTGGCTCGGTATCTCCTTCGTCCGCGACATGAAGCGCAATGGTCTGAAATATGAGAACGGCAACGTGCTCGATCCCCGCGACGGCAAGATCTACAGCGCCAAGATGACCTTGAGCCCGGATGGGCAGACCTTGACGCTGCGCGGCTATATCGGCATCTCGCTGCTCGGCCGCGACGAGACCTGGACCCGCCTGCCCGATAGCGCCATCGCCCAAGTCGATCCCGCCATCGTTGCCAAATATCTCCCCGCGCAGGCCGCCGCGATGAAGCCGCCCGCCACGACACCGGGGATGCAGAGAAAGATGGCGCCAGCGCATTAGCCGTTTCTATCCTCCCTGGGATTGTGAAGAGGGTAAAAGGGGAGGAAATGGTCTCGTCATCAATAGGCGAAAATGGTCCGCGACTTGGATGCAGGGTGGGCGACGTACTCGTTGATGAAGCCGATGCTGGTCACCGCCATCGGATTCAGTCGGCTACCGAAAACGTGAGGAGCCGCGTCTGATCAGGGCTGTCGCCGACGAGGTGATTGAGCAGATCAGCTGATGGGCACCGAACGGACATGCCGACCCTATTGAGCGATGTCCGTTGTTGGGACCAAAGCGGAAAACATCTGCTCGCGGCGAGTATTTCGCCTTTGGACCCGAACCCGACATAGGCCCCACAGCGCAAAATCGAAGCGAATGACCCACCGGGTTGGAGTGCATTGCATTGGCTCAGGGGCGCTTTGCTTTGCACCCAGCGACGGCAAAGCGAACGCAGCCCGTGCCACGGGCCCGGCGAATGCCGCTTGGGGGCAGATAGGGCTCTGCCGCGATTACCGCCCACAGGTCCATAACAAAGTGCTAGGCTCCTCCTTGTCCCAGCGACCTGTTTGGCCTGGTCGTTCGGAGGGCGCTGTGATGGAGCACCGGGTTCAAAGGCGATTGGCGGCTATCTTGGCCGCTGACGTGGTTGGTTATTCCGCGCTCATGCAACGCGCCGAGGAAGCCACTTGCGCCGAGTTCGAACGGCTCAAGCGAGAATTGATCGAACCCAGCCTCTGCCGCCACGAAGGGCGACTTATTAAGACGACGGGTGATGGCGCGCTCGTCGAGTTCGCGAGTCCCTTGGCCGCGGTGAGATGCGCGGTTGAGATACAAGATCATCTCGCCTCGGGCGGCAGTCCCTTCAGTTTGCGCGTCGGGATCAACCTTGGTGACGTTATCGTTGGGCAGGACGGTGAACTCTACGGCGACGGGATCAACATTGCTGTCCGGCTGGAGGGGATCGCCGATCCGGGCGGCATCCTCATTTCCGAAAAGGTCTACAACGAGGTCGACGGCAAGCTGGACCTTGGCTTCGAGGATCGCGGCGAGCAGCAGCTCAAGAACATCTCCAAGCCGGTCCGCGCTTACGCTGTCCGCACGGGAGCGCATAGCGCGCTGATCGAGCAGCTAGGTGCGGGCCCGCCACTTCCAGACAAGCCGTCCATCGCAGTGCTACCGTTCGAGAATATGTCCGGCGACCCCGAGCAGGAATACTTCGCGGAAGGGATGGTCGAGGAGATCATCACCGCGCTCTCGCGGTTCAAATGGTTGTTCGTGATCGCCCGCAATTCGAGCTTCACCTTCAAGGGCAGAGCGGTCGACATCAAGGAAATCGGACGCAGGCTTGGAGTGCGCTACGTCCTTGAGGGGTCCGTGCGCAAGGCAGCGGGAAAAGTCCGCATCACCGGGCAGTTGATTGACGCGCTGACGGGGGCGCACATCTGGGCGGACAGGTTCGAGCGCGACCTGACTGACGTTTTCGCTCTCCAGGACGAATTGACCATCGCCGTTGTCTCGGCCATTCAGCCCAGCCTGATCTCGATTTGGAAAAATTCTTCGATCGAAATCCCGAAGCCGGATGGAGGAGGGGTGCGAAAGCTTGGCATCCGAGGTCCTCTTTCGCCACTGCTAAGTAACCTCGTGGCATGTTGGTCCGTGTCGAGC
>JBATYU010000534.1:0-2980 GCA_049674245.1 Bradyrhizobium sp.
GTCGGAGCGCGGATCCTGCGGCTCCTGGTTGCGACGATGCTCAACACGTTGCCGTCGGCAGAGCCGCTGCATCTGCAGATCGCAAAAGCCTGGGTGCCGGAGCATAAACACGCTGCCGATCTGATCCGGCGCGCGCTGGTGCTGCTTGCCGATCACGAGCTGAACGCCTCGACCTTCACGGTGCGTTGCGCGGCTTCGACCGGCTTGAACCTTTACGACGCCATCATCGCGGGCCTCGCAGCCCTGAAGGGCCCCAGGCATGGGGGCGCGGGCGTGCTGGCCTCGCGGCTGGTCAGGACTCTTGTCGACAATGACGTGGCGCCCGTGATCCGGGAACGCGTCGCGCTGGGCGAGCGTTTTGCCGGCTTCGGCCACGGCGTCTACAAGCGCGGCGATCCACGCGCAATGTCGCTCCTGGACGCACTGACGCGCGCGGGCGCCGCGCGCAAATTCACCAAAGAGGTCCCGCAGTCGATCGCGGAAGCCACTGGCGAATTTGTCAACATCGATTATGCCCTGGCCGTGCTGGTGCATAGCTTGCGGCTGACCGCGGGAAGCGAACTGACATTGTTTGCCATGGCGCGCGCCGTCGGATGGATTGCGCATGCGAGCGAACAATTGCAGCACGGCAAGCTGATCCGCCCGCGTGCGCGTTATGTCGGCTCGGCACCGGGCCGGGGTGCGGTAGCCAACGGTTTATGAACCTTAGTTTGCCGGTTTCGCCGGCTCGATCCGGCCGCCGCCATGGCGGCGGCGGATGGTCCAGGTGGCGAGTGCGACGATCAGCGCGCCACCGATCACAGCCAGAATCCAGTAGTGCTTGGCGATCCCTCCATGATGGGGGATTCCGGCGTATTGGTGCAACGCGGATATCGCCAGAACGCCCGGCAGTACATGCGCCGGCGCCCAAAGCAGGATCGCCGCGATGTTGA
This sequence comes from Bradyrhizobium sp., assembly GCA_049674245.1. Classification (GTDB taxonomy): domain Bacteria; phylum Pseudomonadota; class Alphaproteobacteria; order Rhizobiales; family Xanthobacteraceae; genus Bradyrhizobium. Next base: position 933 of record JBATYU010000534.1, read on the forward strand.
CTGGGTAAAACCGCGCCGGTGACATGCCGAGCGCGCCTGCCGTGATTGGTACGAAGGCGCGGATCGGCGGCACGAAGCGCGCGAAGAAAACCGCCCAGGTGCCCCAGCGGCGGAAGAATTCTTCGCTCTGCGCCACGACGCGCGGATAATTCGCCAGCGGCCAGGCGCTGAGGATTTCGCGTTGCGCGCGATGCCCGGCCCAGAATGCCGATCCGTCGCCGAGCAATGCTCCCGCGATCGCCGCCGCCAGCACCCACCACAATTTCAGCTCGCCGCCCGGCACCAGCGCGCTCAGTGCAAGGATGATGGTCGAGCCCGGAATCACCGAGCCCACGACCGGAACAGCCTCCAGCAGGGCGGCGAGGAATAGCGTCAGATACGCAAGCCAGGCATTTGCCGAGACGAACGCGATCAGTTGGTCGATGAATGAAGTCACAAGGCCCCTGTGCTGGCTCCGCCGCCCGGTCCGGGCCTCGACTTAGCATAAGTAGCGATGGGCCCGAAAAGTGCCATCGGCCGCGATTCGCGAGCTGGAGCATGATCCGGAAAAGTGGACACCGGTTTTCCGAAAAGATCATGCTCAAACAAAAAGATAGCGCGGGATGACGATTCGAAGAAAAGCCATTCCGCTCTAGCCCGGCGCAAGAACGGCGTGATTCGCAGGGCAGCCTTCCAAAAACCGTGTCCGGCGCCTATCTAGATGATAAAGCAACGGAACTTTGATTTGGCCGCGGGCTTCTGCGGATCGTTGCTCTCTGATAGGGTTATCTTAAAGCACCCATCCGCAGCCAGACAGCATATTTACGGTTTCGGGGCTGCCCGGGACCTCGGAGGATTGATGACGACTGCCGCCGTGACCAGAATTGAGGAACCCGTCGGGTTGCCCGACATGAAAGTGTCGGTCCGGCAGGTCTTCGGCATCGACAGCGACCTCGAGGTGCCCGCCTATTCCGAAGTCGATCCGCATGTGCCGGAAGTCGATTCGGACTACCGGTTCGATCGCGCCACCACACTTGCGATCCTCGCAGGGTTCGCCAAGAACCGCCGCGTCATGGTTACCGGCTATCACGGCACCGGCAAGTCGACCCATATCGAGCAGGTCGCAGCTCGGCTAAACTGGCCGTGCGTGCGCGTCAATCTCGACAGTCACATCAGCCGCATCGATCTCGTCGGCAAAGACTCGATCGTCATCAAGGACGGCAAGCAGGTCACCGAGTTCCGTGATGGCATCCTGCCCTGGGCGCTTCAGCACAACATTGCGCTATGTTTCGACGAATACGACGCCGGCCGCCCCGACGTGATGTTCGTGATCCAGCGCGTGCTGGAAGTTTCGGGGCGCCTGACGCTGTTGGACCAGAACAAGGTGATCAAGCCGCACCCGGCGTTCCGCCTGTTCTCGACCGCCAACACGGTCGGCCTCGGCGACACCTCCGGCCTCTATCACGGCACCCAGCAGATCAACCAGGGCCAGATGGACCGCTGGTCGATCGTCACCACGCTGAACTACCTCGCCCATGACGAGGAAGTCGAAATCGTGTTGGCGAAGGCGCATCACTATCGCACCCAGGAAGGCCGCGACATCGTCAACAAGATGGTGCGGCTTGCCGATCTCACGCGCAACGCGTTCGCCAACGGCGATCTGTCGACGGTGATGAGCCCGCGTACGGTGATCACCTGGGCGGAGAATGCCGACATTTTCTCCGACATCGGCTTTGCGTTCCGCGTCACCTTCCTCACCAAGTGCGACGAGCTGGAGCGCCCGCTGGTGGCTGAATTCTATCAGCGCTGCTTCAACGCGGAGCTCGCGTAATCCTCCGTCAACGTGGCGATGAGCTAGCCGCTGGTGGTTGGGTCCCCGATTTGGCGGGGACGACGGCGGTGAGAGGACGATGACTACGTCGAATCAAAAATTCCGCACCGGCGCAAAGGAAGCCCCGACCGAGCCGTTCAAGCGCGCGGTCACCGCTTGCCTGCGCGCGATCGCGAAGACGCCGGAACTCGAGGTGACGTTCGCCGCGGAGCGCCCGGGTCTCGCGCCGGGCAAAGCG
>JBATYU010000535.1:0-7667 GCA_049674245.1 Bradyrhizobium sp.
ACCGGCTATCGAATGCACACATCTTTGTTGCGGAAATTGCCGGAGACTGATTCCCTGGTGGGTGTCGGGTTCGCGGAGGGTGGTGTTATGTCGATGGAGATTGGACTGGGGCGATTTGGCGATCGCCGCCTGGAAAAAGGGGGGCCTTTTTGTACGAAGCGCTGGTTCGACGGCCTTGTTCGTGCATCCGACGCCTCGCAGGGAACCGAGCACGGGAGGTTCGGTTCACGCGTTTTCTGCGCAACGACAGGGTAAGTGTCGCAGAGATGGCGAGCCACGCGGCTTCGCGGACGGCCGTACGGGTTGCCGGTCGTGAGATCATCGTGGTTCAGGACACCAGCGAACTTATCCTTGGCGGACGGCGTGCCAAAGCCAACGGGTATGGACCTGTCGGCAAAGGTGGCGGAACACGTGGCCTGCTGTTGCATGCGGCGCTCGCACTCGATGCCGGAAATGATGCGTTACTGGGTCTTGTTGATGCGCAGGTCTGGAATCGGGACAAGGGCAAGGTGACACCCCGGCGATCGCGAGTAACGGCGGATAAGGAGTCCCAGCGTTGGCTCTCCGTGACGGCGCAAGCCAGCGCAGCGTTATCGAATGCGCGAAGCATCACCGTTATCTCCGACCGGGAAAGCGACTTCTACGAGCACTTTGCGCAGCGTCCGGCGAATGTCGAGCTGATTGTCAGGTCAAACTGGAATCGGAAGATCAAACTGAAGTCCGGAGCTTTTGCAAAGCAGGTTGCATTTGTTGAGGGCTTGCCGGAAGCAGCCCGGTTCAGCGTGACGATTCCTGCCGCGCCGGGCCGCAAGGCGCGGATAGCCGAGCTTGCCTTGCGCTTCTCGCCGGTGACACCATGCCGGCCACATCCAAGCCCAGCGCCTGATCTGCCCGACATGATCCGCCTGACCATGGTGGACGTTCGGGAGGTATCATCGCTCCATGACGGTGAGCCCATCCATTGGCGGCTTCTCACCACACACGCGGTAAGAAGCCCAAAACAAGCGCGTCGGATCGTCGACCTCTATCGCAAGCGTTGGACCATCGAGGAGTTCTTCCGCACGCTCAAGTCCGCGGGTTTTGATATCGAGGAGGCCGACATTGGCGAACCCGAGGTCATGATCAAGTTCGTCGTCGCAGCCGCTGTCGCGGCGGTCACGATCATGCAGTTGGTCCGCGCCCGTGACGGAGCGACCGAGGAAGAACTGGTCGAGGCTTTCGAGCCGGATGACCAGCCTGTGCTGGAAGCCCTGTCTTCTCAACTCGAAGGGGCTACCGCGAAGCAAAAGAACCCACATCCAAAAGGTACGCTTGCCTTCGCTGCATGGGTCATTGCCCGGCTTGGAGGATGGACCGCCTATTACGGAAAGCCCGGTCCAAAGGTGATGCGATTAGGCCTCGAAGCCTTCCGCCGCATCAAATACGGGACCACTCTGAGGCTCCAAAATGTGTGAATCGAATAGCGGCGCACCGGGGAGAGCACGCTATAAGCCGTAAACCATCGCGCAGGGAAAGCCGGACCAGTTCGGTGTACCTGTGGTGATTACACTCGTGTGCTTTTTACTTTGCACGCGAGGCTATGGGTGCATTGAGCACCCGGCTTTCCCTGCGCCCTCTGTTTATCGAGGAACATTGATTTGCAAAGCTCGGGCGCACGCCGCGCCGCGAGATCGCGGATTCATGTAACGCCGTCATTGCGAGGAGCGAAGCGAACGAAGCAATCCAGCTCTGAGTGTGCTGCGCTATGGATTGCTTCGCTTCGCTCGCAATGACGGTTTGGCTGTTTGACAAGTGAAGTCGGTTTTTCCCGCGCCCGTTGGGCTTGCGTTGTTCCCAGCGAACGCATCTGCATCGTCATTCCGGGGCGATGAGAAGCATCGAGCCCGGAATCTCGAGATTCCGGGTCTGGTGCTAACGCACCATCCCGGAATGACAAGTCACATCCTCTCCTGCCCTGCGGGCACCACCTGACCGCCCCGGCTCTGCTGCTGCTGTTGCCGCTCCTGCTGCCTCTCCTGCTCGTTGGCGCGATGGCGGCCGACGAGGCATCCGGCGGCGGCGCCGAGCACGCCATGATGTCCCGCGTAATGGCCGGCGACGCCGCCGACCACGGCGCCCTTCAGGCAGCCCTTGGCGTCGGCCGAGTGCGCCGCGAGCAAAAACGCCGCGAGAGCGAGCAGAGTGGCAACTATTTTCATGGCGAGCATCCTCAAGTGGCGGTCCGAACAGACAATCGCGTTACCCGCGATCCGGTTCCATCGCGGCGGGATCTGATGCGGAACGCGTCATTCCGGGATGGTCCGAAGGACTAGACCCGGAATCTCGAGATTCCGGGTTCGCTCGTTTTCACTCGCGTCCCGGAATGATATTCGCCGTTGGACCCTGATCGCGCCCCGCTCCAGGTTTCACAGAACTGACGCATTTGTGCAATGCAAAATTGCGGATTGCATTCCGCCCGGGGTTCCGTTATTTGAAGCTTCAACTATTATAAAGTGCAGCAACCGCGCCGGGCGCCGCCAATGATGGCGCGCCCCAAAATGGCCGGTTGCTGTTTTGCAATCCAGCTTTGGGAAAGAACCAATGACAGAGCACAGCCTCTGGCGTTTTTCGCGCGCGTTGCACGGCGCCATCAACGAACGCCAGATCAATGACCTCGAGGACGTGATCGACGAGGACGTCGATTGGGCGATCTATGGCCCGATCGACATGTTTCCGTTCCTCGGCGCGCGCCGCGGCAAGCCCGCGGTGCTCGATGTGATCAAGCAGATCGCCGATAATTTCCGGGTGCATCGTTTCGACCGCGAGACCATCATGCTCGGGGTCGATTCGGCGGCGTCGATGCTGCGCTACTCGCTGACCGCGCTCGATACCAACAAGCCGATCAGCGTGCGGATTGCGCATTTCGCGCAATTCAAGACCGGCCGGCTCTCAAGCATCCGCGTCCTCGTCGACACCTTCGATCTGGTGGAGCAGGTGCTCGGGCGTCCCGTCGATCTGCCGCGACTCACCTCGCGGGCGTGACCGAGACTCCCGTCATTCCGGGGCGATGAATCCATTCTCGTCATGGCCGGGCTTGTCCCGGCCATCCACGTTCTTATTGTTGCTACACAGTCAGGACGTGGATGCCCGGCACAAAGCCGGGCATGACGGGGAGCGGAATTCGAACGGGGTCAGCATTTCGGGCTCGATCGGCGAGACCGCGCAGGGCGCCACCCATAAGAGCGTCACGGCCGGATTCAAGCACAGCTGGTAAGCGCGACAGTTTGCCTACAAAACTTGCCGGCCGGACCTGCCCGATCCCGTGAAAGATCGAGGATTGCCGCATAATGGCCGCGATGTGGTCAATATCGGCAGCCCTGATGCCGCTGCTTTTTCGTCGTGCGGGGACTTCCGCGCTCGCTTCACACGCGACAAAACAGGGGAATGGCCGATGAACGCTATCAATCGTTCTGAACAAGTTGAAGCAACCGAAGAGGACACCGACGTCTCGGCGGTCTCGGAGGTCGAGGCCGGCATCCGCGATTTCGTGCGTAACGACATCGCCTATCTGCGGCGGCCGTCGGTGGTCGCCAACGCCGAGCCGCTCGAGCCGAACAACGAGGCCGCCGTCAACAGCGTCAACTCGCTGATCCAGCGCGTCGCCGGCACCTCGCTCGCCGAAATCGAAAAGCTGATCGGCGAACTGGAAGGCCTGCGCGACCTGCTGCACGCCGAAGGCCAGCGCGTCCAGCGCGAGATTTCAGGCTACGCCCAGCTCAGCCAGGCGGCGATGAAATCCACCCGCATGATCGCCGACAATGTGACGCAGTGGAAGCGCGCCGCTGACGGACTGCGCAACGGCTGACCATTTGATCATTTCCGACGTTAAGAGCCGCCGCGTTCCCGGGAAGGAAGCGTGGCGGTTCTCAGTCGATCAAAACCGGGACTTTCCCAAAATCGATTTGAACTTTGCGGGCCGCCATGCGACCAACAGCCGGCCGCTTCGCGCAAGCCGCAGAATCCCGGGGGACACATCTTCATGCCGACCATCCAGCCCGACAACTCCGATCCCATGCCGCTCCGCACCTCGCCGCACCGGGTGGGCACCCTCATGATGAGGTTTGTCGGCCTGCTGTTTCTCACGGTAGCGGTCCTGGCGCTGCTCTACAGCCGCTGACCGCGCCAAACGCTTTGTATGGTTAGCAAAATCTGGCTTATCGGTTCTCGATCGGCGCGGCGTCCAGCGAAAGGGAGCCGTCGGCGTAGCCTTTCACGATCATAGCCGCCGTCAGCATCACCGCGAGCGTCACGGTCGCGAAGATAAAGCCCAGCAGTTTCAGGCCGCTGCGGTCTGCCATGATCGTTCCCCGTCAAAGATTTCCCCGGGACCATATGCCAGGCATAACGTTCAAAATGCGTTAGCGAACAATGTTCCCAGTGGCGGCTGGTTAATACTCGGTCATCGCCTACCGCTCGCCGATGGCCGTCCGAACGACGGCGTCGCTACCGCTCGCCTATGGCCGCACGCTGCGCCGCGGCACGAAGGCGGTGGCCAGCAGCGAGAACACCAGCTCGCCGCGCTGATTGGTGCCGGTGTTGCGGGCCTGCAGGATGCCCCATTCGAGGCGCTTTTCCGAGGTCCGCTTGGTTTCGATCTCGCTTGCAAAACTGATGGTGTCACCGGCGAGCACCGGCCTGATCCAGCGCAGCTCGCGAAAGCCCGGCGAAGGTCCCGAGACCGCAACCTCCTCGCCGCGCGCAGCCGCTTCCTTCGCCAGCCGCTGGGCGTCGGCGACGAGCAGCTTCATGCAGACGCATCCGACGTGCCAGCCCGATGCCGCGAGCCCGCCGAACAGCGACTTCTTGCCTTCCTCCTCGTCGAGATGGAAGCGCTGCGGATCGAACTGGCCTGCGAATTTCTTGATGCCGTCGGCGGTGAAGGTGAACGATCCCAGTTCACGCCGCTGCCCGACCTCTAGCTCCTCGAAGAAAAACATCAGGCACCGCCCTCGCGCCGCCGCACGATGATCGGCGAGACCATCTCGCACAGCACCTCGCCGCCGGCATTGCGGACCACGCTCTTGAACGTCACGATCCCGGTGTCTGGCCGGCTCTTGGAGACCCGCGCCTCGGTGACCTCGACGTCGAGCAGGAGATCGTCGCCCGGCCTTAAGGGAGCGAGCCAGCGGACCTCATTGACGCCCGGCGAGCCCATCGACGCGGTGCGGCCGAGAAATCCGTCGCACATCATCCGCATCATGAGCGAGCAGAGATGCCAGCCCGACCCCGAAAGGCCGTTCAGCATCGAGCGCTTGGCGGCCTCTTCGTCCAGATGCATCGGCTGCGGATCGAATTCGGCGGCGAAAGCGAGAATATCCTCGCGCGTGACGTGGCGCGGTCCGAATGTGCCGAGGCGGCCGGGTGGAAAATCTTCGAGGGTTAGTGTCATGGATTGCGGATAATGTGGGACGAAGCCCGATTGTGGCCGCACTTTGCGGCAATCACAACCGGTGCGCGCGCATGGCTCGTGCTACTTGTTAGGCTCATATCCTATTCGCCGGGGGACAACGATGTTTGAATTTCAGGACCTTTTCCAATGGGACCGGTTTATCACGCCGACCATCATCAAGACGTTTTATTGGCTGGTGATCGCCCTGATTTGCCTGTTCGGCCTATCCGGCATCTTCTCAGGCCTGGCGGCGATGGCGATCAGCCCGTTCGGCGGATTTTTGCTGCTGCTATCTTCGATCGCGAGCGTCGTCGTCGGCATCGTGTTCTCGCGCATCGTCGCGGAATTCATCCTGATCGTGTTCCGCATCAACGAGCATCTCGGCGCGATCCGCGACCAGGGCGGGATGCGTTAGGTATTAAACCTGAAATGCATGACGTCGCCGTCGGCGACGACGTACTCCTTGCCTTCCAGCCGCAATTTTCCCGCATCGCGCGCACCGGCCTCGCCGCCGAGCGCGACATAGTCGGAATAGGCGATGGTTTCGGCGCGGATAAAGCCCTTTTCGAAGTCGGTATGGATGGCGCCCGCGGCGGCCGGTCCCTTGGTGCCGCGATGAATGGTCCAGGCGCGGGCTTCCTTCGGCCCGACCGTGAAATAGGTGATGAGGTCCAAGAGTTGATAGCCGGCGCGGATCAGCCGGTCGAGACCGGCCTCCTCAAGCCCCAGCGTCTCCAGGAATTCAGCGCGCTCCTCCCGCGAGAGGGTCGCGATCTCGGCTTCGATCTTGGCGGAAATCACCACCGCAACCGCGTCCTCTTTCTTGGCCTGCTCGAACACCTCTTTGGAAAAGCCGTTGCCTTCCCTGGCGGAAGCCTCTTCGACATTGCAGACGTAAAGCACCGGCTTTGACGTCAAGAGCCCCAGCATGCCGAAGGCGCGCTCCTCCTCTACCTTGCGCTCGAGCAAGCGCGCCGGCTTGCCGTCGCGCAACAGCGCGAGCGCGCGGTTGACGAGGTCGAGCTGCTCCTTGGCATCCTTGTCGTTGCCCTTGGCCTTCTTGGCGAGATTGTCGAGGCGCTTCTCGAGGCTTTCGAGATCGGCGAGCATCAGCTCGGTCTCGATGGTCTCGATGTCGGAGAGCGGCGCGATCTTGCCTTCGACATGGGTGATGTCGGAATCCTCAAAGCAGCGCACCACATGCGCGATCGCGTCGACCTCGCGGATGGTGGCGAGGAACTGGTTGCCGAGGCCCTCGCCTTTGGAGGCGCCGCGCACGAGCCCTGCGATATCGACAAAGGTCAGCCGGGTCGGAATGATCTGCGCCGATTTGCCGATCTCGGCAAGCTTGTCGAGCCTGGGATCGGGCACCGCGACCTCGCCGACATTCGGCTCGATGGTGCAGAACGGATAATTCGCCGCCTGCGCCGCCGCGGTCTCAGTCAGCGCATTGAACAGCGTCGATTTGCCGACATTGGGCAATCCGACGATACCGCATTTGAATCCCATAATTTTGTCCTGAAGTCCGCTCGTCACGATCGGCGCGCTATGGCGCGCCGTCATCGCCGTTGTCGAAAAATCCCTTGGCCTGCATCGCCAGATGCACCTTGTTCTGGAACGCCGAATCGCGATCGGTGGCGAGCAGGCCCGCGTTCTCGGCGACCGCCTCGCACAGGGCCGTGACCCAGGCGCCCTCGTCCTTGGCGAAATCGGACAATACGTAAGGGTGCACCAGCTCCTTGACGCCGGGGTGACCGATCCCGAGCCGCACCCGGCGATAGTCGTTACCGATATGCGAAGAGATCGAGCGCAGCCCGTTATGACCGGCGATGCCGCCGCCGACCTTGACGCGCACCTTTGCCGGCGGCAGTTCGAGCTCGTCCTGGAACACGGTGATCTCGCCGGCGGAAAGCTTGAAGAAGTTCGCAGCTTCCTGAACCGCGCGCCCGGAATCGTTCATGTAGGTCAACGGGCGCAGCAGGATCACCTTCTCGTGGTCGAGCGCGCCTTCGGCAGTCTCGCCCTGAAAGCGGCGGCGCCATGATGCGAAACCATGACGCCGCGCAATTTCATTGACGGCCATGAAGCCGATATTGTGCCGGTTATGGACGTATTTCGCGCCGGGATTGCCGAGGCCAACAAAGAGTCGCATGACGCGGCATCCCGCGCTTGCTTACGTCTACTTCTTCTTGTCGCCGCCGCCGGCGGGCGCTTTCGCGCCAGCCGCCGGAGGCGGCGC
>JBATYU010000536.1:0-4018 GCA_049674245.1 Bradyrhizobium sp.
GCCGCTGGATTGCTGTGGGATCGGATCGGCCACCCAGCGGTGTTCTATTTCGGCGCGCTGTTCGCCGCCGTGGGCATCGTCGGCTTGCTCGCACTTGTGCCTGCGGAGCCCCGGGCATGAGAGACGCACCGCAACACGCCCCCGGGCTCAGATCGAGAAACGCCCTGGCGGAAGCCTCATCATTGCGCCCCGAATGGCAAGTAGCCCCTGGCTTTGTCTTTTTGGCCTTTAATACCCGGATAAAAATGGCTTGGCTGGCGGAACGGCCATCCGCGCACTATCTAACGCTAGCCGGACGCGCCGTCCGAACGGGCTGATTCCCTAAGTGGCAGAGGCCCTTCTTCGGATGTCTTACGATCGTCGTTTCGCCTTGACTTGGCTAGGCGGCGCTTATAAAAGGCGGCCACTTAACGACAGGCGGTGAGCATCGCCAACGTCGGAACGGAACACCTGAAGCGGCCTCTTTTTGGGAGACCGGGACAGGCACCAACCTCGACGAATGCCGCTCAAACGCTGTCGATCATAGCTAGGCAATGCCAGGACGATTTTAGTTCTCTTGAGCACGTCCTCTTGAGATTGAACTCGGATGCATGACCGAGGTTTCGGACCGAACGGCGAACGCCGGTCGGTCTTGATCGTGGTCCTCTGTGGCGTCGAAGCGCTTCCCGCTCAGCAATGAGCGGTTGGCGCGATTTCGCTTTGCGTGGGTGTTTTCGCGCAAAGGCGGCCCGATGGGGGGCGGGCAGCCCCCCGAACAGAATTTGCGGCGCCGGTTTTTAGGTCCCGCGCGAACTAAAGGGTGAAGGCCAAGATGCCGACGATCAACCAGCTGATCGCAGCGCCGCGCACGGTGCAGAAGTCGCGCAAGAAGGTGCCGGCGCTGCAACAGTCGCCGCAGAAGCGCGGCGTTTGCACGCGCGTCTACACCACGACCCCGAAGAAGCCGAACTCGGCGCTTCGGAAAGTGGCCAAGGTGCGCCTGACCAACGGTTTTGAGGTGATCGGCTACATCCCGGGCGAAGGCCATAACCTGCAGGAGCACTCGGTGGTCATGATCCGCGGCGGCCGCGTCAAGGATCTGCCCGGCGTGCGCTACCACATCCTCCGCGGCGTCCTGGATACCCAGGGCGTCAAGAACCGTAAGCAGCGCCGTTCGAAATACGGCGCCAAGCGTCCGAAGTGACCTGAGCGCAGCGAAGGTCATCCCCGGGCGAACGCAGTGAGACCCGGGGATCTGGAGCAACAAGTTAAGACGTGGATGGCCGGGACGAGCCCGGCCATGACGAGGGAATAAAGGTCATCCCGGTCGAACGAAGTGAGACCCGGGATCTGGGACAACAAGTTTAAGACGTGGATGGCCGGGACGAAGCCCGGCCATGACGAAGGAAGATAAGAGATGTCTCGTCGCCATTCTGCCGAAAAACGTGAAGTGCTTCCGGATCCGAAGTTCGGAAACATCATCATTACGAAATTCATGAACTCGGTGATGTATGCCGGGAAGAAGTCGGTCGCCGAAGGCATTGTCTACGGCGCGCTCGGCATGATCGAGACCAAGACCAAGCAGAACCCGCTGTCGGTGTTCGAGCAGGCGCTCGAGAACGTGATGCCGACCATCGAGGTACGCTCCCGCCGCGTCGGCGGCGCCACCTATCAGGTGCCGGTCGAGGTCCGCACGGTGCGCCGGCAGGCGCTGGGGATCCGCTGGCTGATTTCGGCTGCGCGCGAGCGCAACGAAAAGACGATGACGGAGCGGCTCTCGGCGGAACTGCTCGACGCGTCGAATAACAGGGGGAACGCCGTCAAGAAGCGTGAAGACGTGCACCGGATGGCGGAAGCCAACCGCGCTTTCTCGCACTATCGCTGGTGAAGTCAGCGAAACGATAAGGAAATCAAGGAAAGCCCATGCCCCGCCAACATGCCATCGAGGACTACCGCAACTTCGGTATCATGGCGCATATCGATGCCGGCAAGACCACGACCACCGAGCGCATCCTTTATTACACCGGCAAGAGCCACAAGATCGGCGAAGTGCACGAAGGTGCCGCGACGATGGACTGGATGGAGCAGGAGCAGGAGCGCGGCATCACCATCACCTCGGCCGCGACCACCGCGTTCTGGAACGGCAAGCGGTTGAACATCATCGACACCCCCGGCCATGTTGACTTTACGATCGAGGTCGAGCGTTCGCTTCGCGTGCTCGACGGCGCGGTATGCGTGCTCGATTCCAACCAAGGCGTTGAGCCGCAGACCGAAACGGTCTGGCGCCAGGGCGACAAGTACCGGGTTCCGCGCATCGTCTTCGCCAACAAGATGGACAAGACCGGCGCCGACTTCTTCAAATGCCTCGACGATATCGTCGATCGCCTCGGCGCCAAGCCGATCGCGATCCAGTTGCCGATCGGCTCGGAGAACAACTTCAAGGGTCTGGTCGATCTCGTCCGCATGAAGGGCGTGGTCTGGGAAGACGAGGCGCTCGGCGCCAATTTCAGGGATATCGATATTCCCGCCGACCTCGTCGACAAGGCCAAGGAATACCGCGAGAAGATGCTGGAAGCCGCCGTCGAACTCGATGACGACGCGCTCGCCGCTTACCTCGACGGCAAGGAGCCGGATGAGGCGACGCTGAAGCGGTTGATCCGCAAGGCGGTGCTGACCGGGGCGTTCTTTCCGGTGCTGTGCGGTTCCGCGTTCAAGAACAAGGGCGTGCAGCCGCTGCTCGACGCGGTGGTGGATTATCTGCCCTCGCCAGTCGACGTGCCCGCCATCAAGGGCGTCGACGAGGACGGCAACGAAGTCGTTCGCCTGCCGAACGACAAGGAGCCGCTCGCGCTGCTCGCGTTCAAGATCATGGACGACCCGTTTGTCGGCACCATCACGTTTTGCCGCATCTATTCCGGCACGCTTTTGTCGGGTACCGGCGTCATCAATTCGACCCGCGACCGCAAGGAGCGCATCGGGCGGATGCTGCTGATGCATGCCAACAACCGCGAAGACATCAAGGAAGCCTATGCCGGCGACATCGTAGCGCTTGCGGGCCTGAAGGAAGCCCGCACCGGCGATACGCTGTGCGATCCGAACAAGCCGGTGATCCTCGAGAAGATGGAATTCCCGGAGCCGGTGATCGAAATCGCGATCGAGCCGAAGTCGAAGGCCGACCAGGAAAAGCTCGGCGTCGCGCTGGCAAAACTTGCCGCGGAAGATCCGTCGTTCCGGGTGTCGACCGATCAGGAGTCCGGCCAGACCATTTTGAAGGGCATGGGCGAACTCCATCTCGACATCAAGGTCGATATCCTGAGGCGTACCTACAAGGTCGATGCCAATATCGGTGCGCCGCAGGTGGCGTTCCGTGAGCGCATCACCAAGCGCGCCGAAGTAAAATATACCCACAAGAAGCAGACCGGCGGTACCGGTCAGTTTGCCGAAGTGTCGATCGTGGTCGAGCCGAACGAGCCGGGTAAAGGCTACGAGTTCGAATCCAAGGTCGTTGGCGGCGCGGTGCCGAAGGAATACATCCCCGGCGTCGAAAAGGGCCACAACAGCGTGATGGGCTCCGGCGTGGTCGCGGGCTTCCCGGTGGTTGACGTCAAGGTGCAGCTGGTCGACGGCAAGTATCACGACGTCGACTCCTCGGCGCTGGCCTTCGAAATCGCCGCGCGTGCGGCGTTCCGCGAGGCGCTGACCAAGGGCAAGTCGGTGTTGCTCGAGCCGATCATGAAGGTCGAAGTGGTGACGCCGGAAGACTACACCGGCTCGGTCATCGGCGACCTGAACTCGCGGCGCGGCCAGATCCAGGGTCAAGACATGCGCGGCAATGCCAATGTCATCAATGCGATGGTGCCGCTCATGAACATGTTCGGCTACGTCAATAACCTGCGCTCGATGAGCCAGGGGCGCGCGACCTTTACGATGCAAGTCGACCACTACGCTGAAGCGCCGGCTAACGTGTCGGCTGAAGTCCAAAAGAAGTTTGCCTGATTGTCGTTGGCGGCAGTTAACGACTGAACGGAGAGTCAAATGG